>JASJEC010000052.1 GCA_030064845.1 Kiloniellales bacterium | reverse complement strand
GCCCTGGTGATGGGCACGGTCATTATGGCCGTGGGCGCAGGCAGCCCGCGGTTCGTCGCGCTGGCCTTCATCAATGTGGTCGTCGCGGCCAATGCCGGCGGCGCCTTCAGCCCCTTCGGCGATATCACCACGCTGATGGTCTGGACCTCGGGGCGGGTCGAGTTCTTCGAGTTCTTTGCACTCATCATCCCATCGCTCGTCAACTTCCTGGTGCCCGCCGCGATCATGTCGGTTTTTCTGCCCAAGGGCCAGCCCGAGAAGCTGGAAGAGACGGTCCGCATGCGGCGCGGCGCCCCCTTCGCCATCCTGCTGTTCGTGATTACCATCGCGATGGCGATCAGCTTCGAGCAGCTGCTGCACCTGCCGGCCTTCATGGGCATGATGACCGGCCTGTCGCTGCTCATGTTCTTCGCCTACTACATCCGCAAGACGCGCCGGCCGGAGGATGACGACCTCGACATCTTCCGTCACGTCGCGGCAGCCGAATGGGACACCCTCCTGTTCTTCTTCGGGGTGATGTTCAGCGTGGGCGCCCTGGCCTTCATCGGCTGGCTGGCACTCGCCTCGGACGTCATGTACGGTAACTGGGGACCCACCGCGGCGAATACGACGTTCGGCATGGTCTCGGCGATCATCGACAACATCCCGGTGATGTTCGCAATCCTCAGCATGGGCCCGGAGATGTCGCACTTCCAGTGGCTGCTCATCACGCTGACCTGCGGGGTCGGGGGCAGCCTGCTGTCGATCGGGTCCGCGGCGGGGGTGGCGCTGATGGGCGCGTCGAAGGGTCAGTACACCTTCATGGCCCACCTCAAGTGGTCTCCGGTGATCGCCCTCGGATACTTCTGCAGCATCGGCGCGCATTTCCTCGTGAATGGCTAGAGCAGATTGCGATTGATTGGGATCCTTGCGTGATCCCGTTTGAATGCGATCCGCTCTAGGGCCTGTGGACATTCGATTTCACTAGGGGGATTCCCTTGAGCGTGGAAATTTGATTCAAGGCTGAAACTTGATGGAGGTCAGCCTTGGATCGACGCGTTTTGAGCGATGCGCAGTGGGCGCGGATAGCTCCGCTGCTGCCCGGCAAGGCCGGTGACCCTGGACGTACGGCGGATGACAATAGGTTGTTCGTCGAAGCGGTGTTTTGGATCGTGCGCACGGGCTCTCCCTGGCGTGATCTGCACGCCAGCTTCGGCATTTGGAACTCGGTCGCCAAGCGCTTCCGCCGGTGGGCCCAGAAGGGCGTATTCGAGAGTCTTTTCCAAAGCTTATCCGGATACCCGGACTTTGAATACGCGATCATCGACGGCACCATCGTCCGGGTCCACCAGCACGGCACCGGCGCAAGGGGGGGGACTCAAAATCAGGCAATCGGGCATTCGCGCGGCGGACTGACCACAAAGATCGTCGCCTTGGTCGATGCGCTGGGCAACCTGAGCCGCTTCCTGCTCCTGCCCGGTCAACGCCACGACAGCCTTGGCGCCGAACCGCTTATCGCCGGCCTCGACTTCGACGCCCTGCTCGCCGACAAAGGCTTCGACAACGATTGGCTGCGGGCCGAACTCGAACACCGCGGCGCCCTGGCGGTCATCCCGCCCAAGGCCGACAGGGTGCGCGCCATCGCCTGCGACTTCGCGATGTACCGATGGCGCCATCTGGTCGAGAACTTCTTTTGCGCTCTCAAACAGTTCCGCCGTATCGCCAAGCGCTACGACAAAACCGATATGAGCTTCACCGCAATGATCCACTTGGTCGGCTCATACCTCGCGGTCAAATGAATGTCCACGGGACCCAGGCCATCTCAGGGTAAGGGTGAGCTTATTTCACGCGTTTATCCTCATTCACGCGCAGCCCCGGGCTGCGCCCCATGTCGAAGGATGATTGTGATCAAGAGCTCAGGTGATCCTCAGCAGCCCGCTAGAAGTCCACTCTACGGAAGTAGGTGTTCGCGCCCGCTTCCTCGCCTCTGGTCGGGGCATCCGCGATATCCTCCGCTGGCAGCACACTGCCCCAGTCGGTGCGTTCCCGCATCACCTCGATGGTCTCATCAGGCACGAACTCGTTCGGCCCGCGGATTTGCCAGCCGCCGCCGAGGCCGCGATAGCTGAGGACCAGATTCTGGGCGATGGCGGACTGCGCGACCGCCAGATTGTCCTGTCGCTCTACGAGGGCGGTCTGGGTCTCCAAAACCCGCGTGTAGTCGACGAGCCCGTTGCGGTACTGACGCAGGGCGATCTCCACGGCGCGCTTGGAGGCTTCGACGCTGGTCGTGAGGAACTCGGCCTGATCACGCGAACGAAGGAAGCCGACCAAGCCGTCCTCGACCTCCCGATAGGCCTCCAGGACGGCGTTCTCGTAATCGGCGATCAAAGCCTGCAGCCGGGCGTCCTGCACGCGGACGTTGTTGGTCAGCCGGCCGTAGTTGAGAAATGGCCAGGAGATCGTGGGGCCGATGAATCCGGTGAAGCTGTCATAATCGAAGAAGTCGGAGAGATTCGCGTTGTTCGAGCGGGAATCCACGCTGCCGCTGGTCTGCAGACCGACGAACCCGCCGAGGCTGAAGGAGGGAAAGAGCTGCGCCCGCGCCACGCCGATCTGTGCGTTCTGGGCGGCCGTCCGCAACTCGGCCCGGCGGATATCGGGTCGGCGCCGCAAGAGTTCGTTTGGGACGCCGACAGCGACCTCTTCGGGGGCCGTGGGGATCCTGCCTTCCGAACCCATGATCGCCACGAGCTCGCTCGGCGGCATACCGAGCAGTACCGCGAGCGCATTCTGCGCCCGCCGGCGCAAGATCTGGTAAAAGGGAATGTCGGATTCGGTCTCGGCGAGGAGCGACCGCGCCTGCTGCACATCTAGCTCGCTGACCGCGCCGGCGCGAAAACGCGCAGAGGCGATTTGCAAGGTACGCCGCTGAATAACGGTATTTTCCCGCGCCAGCCTAATGCGTTCTTCGGCTTCCCGGACCACGACGTAGAAGCGCGCCACTTCGGCGGTCAGGATCACCAGGAAATCGTCATAGTTGGCGACGGTGGCGCCCAAGGAGGCGTCCGAGGATTCGATGGAGCGCGCGAACTTGCCCCAGAAATCGAACTCCCAGGTGGCGTCGATGCCCACGGTAAGATCCTGGAACGAGTTGTCGAAGTCGCCCAGGTTCGCCCCGTTCCGGCTGGTGTAGTTGTAGGAATAGCTGCCTACCGCGTTCTGAACCTGCGGATAGAACGAGCCGATCGCGATGCCGAGCTGTGCGCGCGCCTCGAGCACGCGCAGGCCGGCCGACTGCAGAGTCCGGTTCTGCCTATAGGCGGTCTCGACGAGCCGGGTAAGGACCGGGTCTTCGAAGACATCCCACCAAGTGGTGAGCTCCGCGGGATCGGCCTTGACCCCGTTGTCACCCTCTTCGAGCCAATTGTCCTGCACGGGTGCTTCGGGCGCCTCGAAATCCGGCCCGACCTTCATGCAAGCACCGAGCGAAAACAATAGCAAAAGAGCCACTGCCTTGGGCCATGCCGGCCCGCGATGCCGCGCAGGCTCTCCAATCACTTGCAAAACGCGACCAGCCTGCGGCTGGACAGGAGAACTCCCCATTTCCAAGCGCCCCCCTCCCTTGTTCACACCCTCTCAAGAGTCTCATCGTCCCCCAACCCGCATAACCTTAACCAAAATTCTGCGCAAATCCAATCCTGGCCAAGTGCCTTTGCGCCGTTGTTTCGCACCTCGGGTTCTATGGTGGCCTGTCCGTGGTTTGAACGCCGAGTTGTAGTAGAGTCGTGGGTAAGTGAAGTTAAAAGAGGGTCAGGGGCATGTGAACCCAATATAATAAGAAATCAACCGGTAGTTTCTGAAAGTATACAGCCCAACTTTCCACAAATCTTCGAAGTCGGGTGACACCCGGTACAGCTCATCCCGAACTTTCTGCGCCGCCGTTCTTGCCCCATTCGCAGACCAGGATGATGCAGCCCGTTTCCGTGCGCGAGTTGTGTCGGCTTCCGGGTGCGTAGCTGACGAAATCGCCGGGACCGAAGACCGTGCCGTCGTCGTCGATCAACTCGCCCTCCACCATGTAGAAGTCCTCGACGCCGCCGTGCTCGTGAGAGATGGTCTCGCTGCCCGGGTCCATCCGCATCAAATAGCAGCCGTTGCCGGTTGCCTGGTCGTAGCTCAGCGTCAGCAGGCCGAACTCTGGCTGAAGCGGCCCGTCGAAATCATAGACCCCGAACGCCATTTCCCGGGTCTTGAAGGTGCGGCGGCCCTCGGCCGGCATGACGGTCTCCCTCGATGCGAAGCACCGCCCATCAGAAACCGACCGCGCCTCCGTGGCAAGGCAAAGGTCGGCCCGACCTAGAGCAGATCCGGGTTGACTGAATCGCCAAAGGCGATCCATCAAAACATGATCCGCTCTAGGGAGATCCTGCTCCGGCGCCCTCGACTCAGCCTCCTTCGCCTCCATTCATTTGTTTTGGTCAGGGATGCGCTCGATGGTTGCCATCGAGCCGTCCATGGAGACAATGGGATATCCCGCGCGCCTGGCCCTGGGAATTCGAGGGCCCATAGCGGGGGATCAGAAAACGCGAAGCCAACCGCCGCCGGACCCATGCGCCGCGCCAAGAAGATCCTTATCTGGGGCCTCGGAGCCCTGCTCTTCCCGACCCTGGCGGTCGCCCTCTTCCTCGTGGTCGCGGGCGACGACTTCTATCGCTGGATCTTGCGTCAGGCGATCGAGGGCAGGCTCGACCGCGATATCCGGGTGGAAGGCACCTTCGATTTCGAGTTCGGCCTCGAGCCGACGGTCACCGTCACCGAGGTCTCGATCGCCGACGCGCCCTGGACCGGGCGTGAGGAAATGGCCCGCGCCGAGCGCCTCGAAGTGCAGGTGGCGATCGTCCCGTTGCTTTCCGGGATCATCGCGATCCCGCGCCTCACTGTGCACGGCTTGCAGATGCAGCTGGAAAGATCAGCGGAAGGACGGGCCAACTGGGACATGATCGCAGGCGCCGGCGCCCGCACCCGGACGGCGAGCGGGGACCTGGCGCCGCCGCCATTGATCGAGGTCATCTCCCTCCGGGACATCGCCGTGACCTACAGCGACCGCCGGAGCGGCGCGCGTAGGGAGGTCCTGATCTACGCGCTGGAGAAGACGGAAGCCGCCGAGTCGAAGACCTTTGATCTTCGCGGCGAGGGTAAGTTCGATGGTCGCCGGTTCCAAGTCGGCGGACGCTTCGGCTCGTTCCGCGAGGTCTTCGCCGGCGCCGAGTCCTATCCCGTAGAGTTCGTCTTCGAGGCCCCGAGCGGTGCGGTGACGGTTGAGGGCGTGGTGCATGACCCGCTCGGCGAGGTGGACATGGACCTCGCGGTCACCGCCGAATCGGCTTCGCTCAGTGGCACGCTGAGCGGTTTCGGCATCAATCTGCCGGTGGTCGGGATCGGCGAGGCTACGGCGCGGGTGCGCGGTGATCTCCAGACGCTCGCCGTTGAGGACATCACGTTAGAGATCCTCGAGCGCTCAGGGCAGGAGCTTCGGGCCGAGGGAAGGATCGCCAACATCGTCCGATCGGAGGGCTTGGACCTGCGGTTCTCGGGGCGGCTCGACTCGGGCGCCTTGCGGCAGTTCGCGGAGCTCCCTGTGGCGGTCAGCGGCGTTCTCGACGGGCTCGGCCCCCTCGGCGTGGAAGGCCGACTCGACGGCAGGCTCACCGCCCCGACTATCGAGAGTTTTCAGGCGCGGGTCGCGCACGGGTCGGGCGGGGAGCTGACGCTGAGCGGGCGGGGCGTGCTGGATTTCGCCGCCGGCGAGAAACTGCGGCTCGAAGCTCAGACCGAGCTGGCGCTCCCCGACCGCGCGTTGCTGGAGCGGGCGCTCGGCAGGGACTTGCCCGACCTCGGCGCAGTGCGGGCGTCGGCGAAACTCATCCTGGCCGACGGCAGCCTTGTGCTTCACGGGGCCGAAGCCGAGATCGAGGGCCTGGAACGCTTGCGGCTGACCGCCGAGGGTGAGGTCGGCAAGCTGTCGGGGCCGGGCTTCGTTCTCTTCGTAAATCCCGATATCACCTTTTCGGCAACTGTCGAGCGGAGCCGGCCTTTGATCTACCTGGTTGAGCAGATCGCCGGGGAAACGGCACCGCCGCCCGAGTCACTGGCCACCGCCAGGAAAGACCTCGTGCGCGCGGTACAGCTCGCGCTGGAGGCCGTCGGCTTCGAGCCCGGAACGCCGGACGGCAGGATGGGCCCGCGCACCCGAGGCGCGATCGAGGCCTATCAGCGCCAACACGACCTCGCTGTCGACGGCCGCGCGACAGCCGAACTGCTGGCCCATCTGCGCGCCGAGGCAAGCGCTGCCGGGCGGCGCCTGCCGTCCGATCCGGAGACCCTGGCGGGGCGGGTCTCCGGAATTGTTGAGAACCTGCCCCCGCTCGGACCCGTGACCGTCAGGCTGCGCCTGTTCCGCGAGGAAGGCGCCTTCCAGCTGGACAACCTCAGTCTCGAGCTCGGCACCCAGGGGGAGCTGCGGGTCGAGGTGACCGGGAGGCCGGGCTCCCTGGACCCCGACGACGAAGCTTTGCTGGAGGAGATCGCCCTGGCCGTGCGCTTTACCGCGCCTTCCACCGCGGTATTCGCCGCCTTTCTGCCGCCGGAGACGCCGCTGTTGGGCAACATCGCCGGGAAGTTCGAGGTCAGAGGAACGACCGACAGCCTCGCTATTGCGGGTCTCGACGTGACGGCCCAGGGACCCGACGGCCTGGCGGCGGCGGTCAAGGGCGGAATCGACCGGATCACCTTCGTCCAGGGCGCTGCGGTCGAGGGAGTCGTGCTCGACCTGGAGGCGCGCTGGCCGGATTCCAAAGGCATCTACCGCCTCGCCAACCTCAACCTATCCGACCTGGGGCCGGTCTGGGTGCGCGCGCGGCTGGCGGGCCGCGGCGAGAGCTTCGCGCTCTCCGAGATCGATGCCAGAACCGGCGCGCCCGATGCGCCGGCGCTGCGCCTCGTCGGTGAGATTGCCGATTTCGTGGCGCTGAAGGGCGTCGGACTGGAGGGGAAGATCGACGCGCCGACGGCGACCCTGCTCGGTCCCGATAGGGTAGCCCCCGATGCGCCGCTGGGCAGTATTCGCGGCGACTTCCTCGTGTCGGACAAGGACGGCACGGTGGGGCTGGAATCGCTGAACGCCGAGGTGGCGGATAGCGAGCTCGTCTCGCTCTCGGTGTCCGGTGCGTTCGACGACTTCAAGCGCAGCGACGACCTGCGAATGGATACATCCCTGACGGTGCCCAATCTCTCCGAGCTGGGCGAGGTTTTCGGCTACGAGGGCGCGCCGGTCGGGAGCCTGGCGTTCAATGGCGAGGTGGCGGGCAGCGACGAATCTTTCAGCGCCCGGGGCGATGCTCAGCTCGGCGAGACCAGCCTGACGACCAAGCTGTCGGGCAGCCTCGCGGGTACGCGGCCCAAGCTGCGCGCGGAGATTTACTCGCCCCGGTTCCGCTTCTCCGACGTCGGCCTGGTGCCCGACGCCGAGGAAACCAAAACGGAGGAACCCGAAACCGAGGAACCCGAAGCCGCGAGACCCGAAACCGCGAATCCCGAAACCGGGAAATCCGAAATCGCGGAACCCTTGGCGCCGGTGGATGACGATAATGAAGAGGGCAACGGCAACGGCGATCTCGGTGCGCCGGAGGAGATTATCTTCGACGACACACCGATCCCCTTCGAAGCCCTCCGCCTCGTCGACCTCGATCTCAAGGTGGTCATCGAGGACATTGAAGGTATCAGACTCGACATCGACAAGGCCAACGGGGAGCTCCAGTTGGCCGACGGGGTGCTGAAGGTCGACCCGCTAAACTTCAGCTTCGTCGGTGGCCGGGTCGACATGACCCTGGAGGCCGACGCCCGGCCCGAGCTGCCAACCATGAAGATCTCGCTGACCGCCGACGACGTGAATCTCGGTAAGTTCATTTCCCAAGCGGACGCCAACGTGCCCTTGGATGGCGACCTCGATCTGCTGGTCGACGTGACGGGGCAGGGCGGCACGCCGCACGCGCTGGCCTCCTCGCTGTCGGGAGATTTCGATCTGGCAGCCTCCAACGGGCGGGTGCTCAACAGAATGATCAACCTCACCGCCGAGAGCCCCTTCTCCTGGGTCTTTGCCAAGTCCACGCGCCGGGGCTATTCCGAGATGAACTGCATCATCATGCGCTTCGACGTCCAGGACGGTTTCGGCAAGGGTCGGCACCTGGTGATGGATACGCCCACCATCTTGGCCTTCGGGGAGGGTTACGTCGACCTGCGCAAGGAGACGATCAACATCAGGGTGCAGCCCAAGCCCAAGTCCCGGCGCCTGGTCGGTCTGACCACGCCCTTTACGATCGAGGGCCCCCTAGCGGATCCTGACGTGAGGGTGAGCACCAGGAGCGCCTCGGTCCGCTCGGTCGGCGAAGTGCTGCTCAGTCCGGTCAACCTGCTGGGCTCGCTGCTGCCCTTCTCGAGCCGCCGCCGCGGCGAACAGGACCCCTGTCTCGAACTCGCGAAGGGCTTGCAGCGCGGGGAGGAGGTGGGCACGGAGTGAAGGGCGTCGCTTCCGGCGGGGCGCGACCGGACGATCGCCCGGCCTTTACGATTGAGCCGCGGTCTTCGCTTCGTCCTGCTCGCTCACGTTCGACCGCTAAACAAGCTCTGGTTTCAGTGCCAGAAAGCGCTCGCTGGCACGGGCTCGAACCCTGACGAGCCCGGCGGGCTCCAGTAGAGCTGGATCGTCGACGTGTTCTTCTTCTCGAAGTAGAGAACCTCGATCGGATAGTAGCCGGCCTGGGCGATTTCGACCGGGATCGGGTCGGAAGTCCGGTCCGGGTGAACGTCGGGATCTTCGTAGATCTTTTCGCCCCCCAGGATGACCCGGATCCCGTCGTTCGAGGTCACCTGGAAGCGGTGAGTGCCCGCCTGGTCGAAACGCAGGAATCCCTTGATGTGCGCCCCAACCAGATCCGCGGAGCCGCTGGTCAGAACCTTGCCGGTGCCCGCCTTCGCGTCCAGCAGCGCGATCGGTTCGCCCGGCTTGCCGTCCTTGTACTTCATCCAGGTTTCCAGTTCCCGGATGTGGTTGTACTTGGCGTAGTAGTAGAGCACGGAGAGCCCCGGCTTCAGCGCGCCGCTGTCGGGCTGCGGATCGACCCGGACCGGATTCGCCGACCACGCGAGGCCGCCCTGCACCAGTACCAAGGCCAGTACCGCGAAAGCGAAGTGTAGGAGGCTCCTGCCTGATCTGCTTGTCATTTTTCTGCCCGTCTTTGATCGATGAAGTTTCGGATCTCGGCCATAACCTCCGGCCGGCTCAGATCCAGATTGTGGCCGCCTTCGTCGAATACAACGACTTTGGTGTTGGCGTGGCCCGCGAAGGCCTCGGCGGCGACCCGGTAGTCGAGGATCTCGTCGTCCCTGGAAAGCAGCACCAGGCGCCGCGCCGCCTCGCGCGCCGGCGTTTCCAGGGCGCCGTAGGCGGCAACCGCCGCCTCGGTCACCGTGAACTTCTCCTGCCGTTTCTTGCTGTACTGCTCACCGAGGGCCCGGCGCATGGTCTCCTCGGGCCTGACCGAAGGATTGACCAGGACGGCCCCCTCGAGCTCGAAGCGGTTGACCAGGTAGTCGGCCCAGAAGCCACCGAGCGAGGTGCCGATGACAACGACCGACCGATCGCGGAGCAGGGTCTCGAAAAGCTCGCCGAACTCCTCCACGTTCTCCTTCACGTCGGTGTAGTCGTAGTTAAAGCCGGCCACGGTGCGGTCGGCCGCGAAAGCCTTGTGGATGACCCCGTAGTCGTAATTGGGCATGGCCGACTTGAAACCATGCAGCAGCAGGAGAACCCGGGGCTTGAAAGCCTCGGCCGGCTCGCCTTCCTCTGTATAGAGCGTGAATTCGAAGAAGCCGCCGAGCTCGGCCGCATGGCCGCGTCCGGTGACAAGCGCGAGGAGCGCGGCGGCCATCAAGGCCGCCCGAAAACGCCGGTGTTTTCTCATTGCCTGCACCCTGATCTCTCCGTTCCAGGGCCCCCCGAGGTCATATCTGTTTGTGGATAAGATAGGCCAGGCAGCCAGAGAAGAACAGCGGCGCCAGCAGGAGGATGGGCGGCCCGAAAAAGACCGCGAGGATCGCCAGCCAGAGGTACTTGCGCCAGCCGCTCACCTTGATCATGACGGCCAGCATGGCCGTGAAGGGCATGAGATAGCAGAGGAACCAGAAGGAATCGTTGCTGAAGCTGCGCATGCCGCCCAGTTCCGTGCCGAAGCCCAGCAAGTCGTAGAGAAAGATCTCATTCAGGTAGAGGGCGCTGTTGACGAACGTCCAGACCAGGGTCCCGAGGTCCGACCTCAGCCCATCGTCGGGCGAGATGTACTTCTCGTGCAGGAAGTAGAGCAGGGGGTCCGCCTGGAAGCCGATGTAGTCGATGATCGGAATCACCAGCAGCATAGGGACGACCATGAACCAGAGGCTGCTGTAACGGTTGAAGATGAGCACAAACACGCTGCCCTGCCTCCGTTCCAGAGCGCGCAGCGCGAAGTAGCCCGAGGTCATGAAGAAGAAGGGCACGGCCCAGCGGCGCCAAAGATCGAATCCGGGCAGGCCAGCGTCGCTGAATTGGGCGAAGGTAAAGTGGCCGAAGAAGATCGAGAGCGTGGCGACCATGCGGATCAGGTTCAGCATGTTGCTGAACGAGCGCGTCAGCTTGGCGCCGGGGAGTGGCGGGCTGTCCTCCGCCCCGGGGAACCAGCGCGACAGGTATCTTTCGCCGCCCTTCTGCAGGCGGTCGAAGGCCGGCTTGGCCATGAAGCACAGCTTGCCGCAGACGATGCAGGCCGCCAGAACCGCGAAAAACAGGAAGACTTGGTCGAGGGGGTCGAAGGGATCGTGGTCGGTGATCGCGGTGAAGAAGTAGAGCAGCGGGAAGTGGAAGATGAAGATCGGCAGCGTGTAGCGCACGGTCGCGCGAATGAACTTTGAAAGACGCTCGTTCTTCGCGTCGCTGACGAAGATGTACTTGGACATGACCAGGAAGACGAAGAGAAAAACGATGTGACCGTACTGGATGGCCCAGCGCTTGCTCATACCCAGGTATTGACGATAGTCGTAACTGGCGAGCGTCTTCGACCAGTCGTACAGCTCGTCGCCGACCCGAAAGTAGTTGAACAGGATGTAGAAGAAGAATGTGCCGCCGACAATGGCGAGCGCAAGCCCGGGAGAAGGCCCCTGCGCCGCGGAGCCCCGTGGCAAGGCATCGGCGGTGCTGCTTGATCCGGGTCCAATCACCGTCACGGAAGTCCGCTCCTCGCTTCAGTTCTCCATGCGCTCCCACAGCAGCGGCTTCACCTCGGTGACCGCCTTCCTCAAGGTCGCGTAGGGCTTTGGGTTGGCCTTGGCCCAGGCCTTGGCAATCACCAGGGTCGCCCAGACGCCAAGGGTCTCGACCGCGGGGTCTTCCAAACCGGTCTGCAGGTTCGCGTAGGTGCCTTCCGGGATAACCGCCGAACGGTAGATCCGGTTTTCGACCAACTCGGCGTCGCGCAGCTCGTACAGGTCGAAGGAGACGAGCCTGAGATCCTCGCCCCGCGCGTCGGCATCGCGCATGAACGGCGCTTTCGGATTGACCACGGTTGCCATGCAATCGGCCGGCCCGCCGGCCAGGAGCTCTTCGAGCGCTTGTCTGCCGCCGAGCGGTCGCGTGGCGATCCTCTCGAGGTCCTCGTCCAGGTCGGAAAGCGCGCGCCAGGTCGTCGCGCTCCCGCTGCCCGGCTCGCCGGTCAGCACCACCGTCCCTTCCGGTTCGTTCATCATGTCCCCCACGTCCTCGAAGCCCGATCCGCGGCGACAGATCAAGTGCAGCAACTCCTCAAAGAGAAGCAATGGCGGCGCGATCACCAAGCGCCTGACTCCGCCCTCCATGGAGTAAACCATGAGCGCGTCGAACTGCACTATGGCCGCGTCGCAATCTCGCTCCGCCATGCGCTTGAGATTGTTCATGGAGCCTTTGGTGCCGAGGAACTCCAGCCGTAGGCTGGCGTCCTTGACCGACTGTTTGACGCGCTCGGCGATGAAGCGGGAGCCGTCAGCCTCTTGCGTGTTGCACAAGGTCAGCTTGGTGTCTTCAGCCCATGCGGTGGGCGCGGCCGGAATCAGCAGGACCATCCAAACCATCAGCAAGGACCAGCCTCCCAACAAGCCGTGTCTCCGCTGTCTTAGCTCTAACAGAGTTGTGACCATGATGCTTGTGGCTTCAACCGAACTCTACGCGAGGATAAGGGTGTGAGCCGTGAGTGCGACTTCCCTGGCACTCGCTGCGATCCGGCTCATAGCCGTGCCGTTTCTTCTACCGCGGCGGCAGCTAGCGGAAGCGTATGTTGACATTGGAGCCGTTGTGCAGACCCCTGAACTTTAAGCTGCGTCCTCGGGCGTCGTAAATCACGATGTTGCCTCTGCCGCGAGTGTCGGCGCAAACGCTTACCGAGGTCGTGGCGTTGTCGTCGAGGACGGCTTCAAACACTCTGATTCTGCAAGTCGGATCGTAGGCAATGATGTAAAGGGTCTGTTGGCTGCGGTTGAAGATATCGATCCGCATCAGCTGTTCTTTGGCGTTCGCGGCGGTCACCGCCGACACCACGAGGCCGAAGGCGGACAAGACGTACAGCAGATATTTCACCACTGACCTCCTGTTCCCGCACACCCGTCACGGTCCCCGCCGCGCCTCGGCCCTGGTCTGCCTTTGATTGGCCCCCGGGGACCCGCCGCTAGAAGGTGAAGCTGACCAGAATCCCGCCGAACAACTGGTGTTCGGAGCCTTCGTCGTCGGTGACCGGGCTGTCCTTCGCGTCGTCGAGCAGCAGCGTGTAGCTGCCCAGCAGCCCGACATTCCAGCTCTGCGTGATTGCGTAATTCACCCCGAGGCTAAGGCCCCAATCCTTGAAGCCAGCATCGGCGTCGAATTCGTCGAGCCCGCTCCGCCTCGCGTCGTCGGAGTCGATGCCGAAATAGGTTTCCATGTAGCCGCTGGTCGCAAAGGTCGAGAAGGTCCGGCTGGTGAAACGGAAATCGCCTAAGGGGTACACGAAATCGATGCCCGGCTGCAGGAGCCAGCCGTCGTGCTCGTCCGTCACGTCGGCGGCGAACTGGAAATTGGCGCCGAGCGTTGGGCCCTTCGCGCCCTGGAATTCGTGCACGTAGCCGACGAAGGCGCCCATCTCGAACGCCGGATCGACGTCTTCCAGGTCGTCGACCCGGTCGTTGTCGACATCGTCGCGCTCCATCCGGAAGTTCGCCAGCGGTCCGGCTTCGATCCGGCCCCCCGAGATCAGGTCGTTCGGCACCGCGTTGCCGCGTATCTGCAAGGCGCGCAGGGTGGAGCCGCTGACGCTGACGTTGTAGCCTCTGCCCCAATCCGCCCGCAGCAGGGGGATCGGGACGACTTCGTAGTCGTCCGAGCCTTCATAATCTGGCGCCCCGCCGACTCCCGCGCCCAACGTCCATTTGACCCCGCCGTCGGAGTCGTCCTGCGCGGCCGCCATTCCCGGCGCTGCAACGGCGACCAGGGCGACGAACGCGCAGGCGCGAACGGCCGCTAGGCCGGAATCCTTGTTTTCTCTTTTCGAGACCATGACCTCGACTCCCTCATAGAGACTACTCAGGTTTTTTCTGACCGGCGGAGGTGCCGCAGGCGACCGTGCCCCACATTCGCGCTGACAACCCCAGGTCTACCGCGTCGCCGTTTCAGTTTTTGGTCCCTGTCAGACTACGAACGGCGACGCTCGCACCTTGTGTGGCAACCGAAGGCTTGTCAACCGTGCTAACGCCGATGCCGCCGCACGTGCCTGTAGAACACCTGGGTCTCGCCCTCGCCCTCGTCGGCCTGGAACTGGAAAGACGCGCCGTGGCTGTCGTGGCAGTCGCCATTGTCCATGGCGACTTCCTTCTCCCCGTCCACGATCAGCCGCCCCCGCCGGCCGACGACGCAGACCCTATAGGTCGTCCCGTCCTCGAGGTCGGCGAAGGTATAGGTCTCTCCCGCATTCACGTCGAAGCTGCCGTGCGGACCGAGACCCGCGCGCATCGCGGCGCCGGATGGATAGCTGGTCTGTGCCAGCGCCAGCGCCGATGGCAAGATCGCCGCGGCGAGAACGCACGAGGCTGAAAGCAACGCGCGGCGCAAAAGATTCGAAGACATCGTGACCTCTCCCTGGCTTCGTCAACTCCCGGACACGCCCTTAGCAGGCGCGCCCTGATCCCTCTTTGACGGAGATCAACCGCCCTCTCCCGCCACTCGAGCGCAACAGCATTTCAGCAAGTTTGTATGAAAGTTTGAAGGCGGGTCTCGGGGCGCCCCTGTGCTTATTGGAAGCGACTGATGAATTCCTCGGGCGGCTCGAGGACATTGCGGCCGTTGCGGTCGATAACCTGGCATTCGCACACGGCCTCGTTCCGACTTTTTCCGCGCTGGCAGCGGTCGAGCGCGTTGCTCGCGAGGCGCCCTACGGAAATGCTGCCCACGCCGCCTCGACCGCGCGTGGCGACGGCGAGGAAGCGGACCCGAGGCTCGTCGGGCGTAGAGTTCTGCCAGTCGAAGCAGCCGGCCAGCGCTTTCGGGACCTGGTATTGCGGATAGCGGGGATGGGCGCGCATGAGGCTGTCGTGCACGCGGTCTGCGATGGAACTCGAGGCCCCCGCGTCCTGGGCGCCCAGCGAAGCGAAGAGGATGCCGGCCGCGACCAGCGAAGAGAGTGCTCGGCCGGTCGACGGGACGCGCGTCGTTGCTTCGGTCATGGGCGCGTCATGACGGCGGGACTATCCGGAAGACCTGGATCGGCTCGGTCTTGCCCTTGACCGTGAAGGCGCCCGCCGCTTCGTGCTGGATGTCGATCGAGAGAGCGCCGATCACGCTCTCGCTGGCCAGGATCACGATCTCGGCGTCGGGCGCGACCTCTTTGCCCAGCCCCTCCATGCGCTGGGCCGTATTCACCGTATCACCGACCACCGTGTAGTTCATCCGTTCGGGCGCCCCGATGTTGCCGACGATGGCTGGCCCGCTGTGCAGGCCGAGGCGCATCCTGACCGGCGGGAGGCCCTGGCTCCGGCGCAGGGCATTGTTGTCCTCGACCGCGCGCGCCATGGCGCACACGGCCCGTACGGCCCGGTCCGCCTGATCGGGCTGGCGGTCCGGCGCACCCCAGAAGGCCATGAGGGCGTCGCCAATGAACTTGTCGATCGTTCCTTCCTCGCGTTCGACGCAGGCGGCAAGAAGGGCGAAGTGATCGTTCAGAAGGTCGGCGGTCTGTCGTGCCGTCATGGCCTCCGAGGCGGCGGTGAAGCTGACCAGATCGGTGAATAGGATAGTCAAGGCGCGTTCTTCCGACGCGATCTCCGCTTCGCCACGACGGATCAGGCGGCGTACCAGCGAGCGCGGAACGTAGGTCTGGAACCAGCCCAGGGCGCCGAGCATGGCGTTGAACGAACGTGCCTGGGTATCGAGCTCGGCGATCACGCTGCGCGGCAGCGGCTTCACCTCGGAGATTTCCAGCTCGGCAATGTGCGCGGCTCCCGCGCTCGCCGTCTTGATCGGCCGGGAGATCGCGCGGCCCAGCACGATTGCGAGACCGACGCTGAGCAGCAACATGGCGAGGCCGATGAAAGCGCCGTGCTGGACCGCGCGAAAGGCGGCCTCCGCTGATTCTGCGTCTTGGTGGCTGCCGATGATCAGAGGGCTCTCGCCGTAGCCCTCGACCTCGGTGTGGGCGAAGACGTAGCGCTCGCCGGCGATCGCCGTTTGCCTCAGCGTCAGGTCAGGCAGGCTCAGTTCGATCTCGAGCGGATGGGTTTCTGCCGACCAAAATTGCCTGAGAACCAGGTCGCCGACGCGATCGATGCCGACCGTCGGCGACTCCTTGGACAGTTCCGGATGGTTAGAGGTCAGATTGGGATGGGCGATCACCTGATCCCTGTCGGCGAGGACAAAGATGGTGTTGTCGTCGGTCTCGCTGACCTCAAGTGTAAGGTCCGAGAGCTGGTTCAGCGACACCCCGGCCAGGACCACGCCGAGGAACGCGCCGTCGCGCCGAACCGGCCGGACGAAGTTGATGTAGGATTTCCGGGACTGCTCGCTGAACAGGACTTCGTTCCAGAAGCCCGCTGCACGCTGCCGGGCGGCTTCCAGCGTTCGCTCCTTGAAGGCCGGTTCGCTCGTCGGGGTGGTGTCCACCCGCCAGCCCTCGGGCCCGTTTCGGTAGGCCCTGACGGATTTCTTGTCGGCGGAGAAGTAGATGAGCCCCGTCACGTGGGGAGTGGCGGCGAGGGCGCCCAGGAGCAGGCGTCCGATCTCCCGGTCATCGGCCAGGTCGACTGCGCCGGCCGCGAGCAGGTCGGCCGTCCAGTTGACCTGTTCCACCACGGGGTCGAGGTGGTCGCGCAGCTCGTCGACGACGAAGCGGCCGGACTCGGCAGCCGACTCGCCGACCAGGTTGATGGTGTTCTGCTTGGTGGTGATGTAGCTGATCGCCAGCACGGACCCGAGCGCGAGAACGATCAGGGCGACGATGGAGGTCACGACCGTAAGGGTGATTGGCAGCCGGCCCCTGCCGGGGAGGATCCTCATCAGCATCACCATGGCCGAAGAATCGGGTGTCCGATCTTAGGAGGCGGCTGCGGCTCTGGAAACCCCACTACCGGGGCGGTCGGCGGGGAGCTGGCCTGGCGCGGTAGCGCCGGGCTATTCGGTCCGAGGGGCCCGGGGAACCTTCGCGTCCGACCAGTCGACCAGGAAGGCATCGGCCTCCTCGAGTTCCTCGATGATCTGCCGCCCCAGTAGGGCGCCGAGGCCGGAATTGCGGCTCGATCCGAAGAACACGCGAATCTGGGTCACGGTCTCGGTGCGGCGTTCTATGCGGAGCGTTATGAGAGCGTCCCGCTCATCCATAAAGCGCAGCCGGGTGCTGTCCTCGCCGATCTGCTCTTCCGTAAGCTCGAGCGACAGCACCTCACCGGCGCGCAGCGCCGCCTCAACCACGTCGTCGTAGCGCGCCATCCAGAAGCTGTCGCCCCGGCCCGAGCCCAGGTTCTCGACCACGACCGGCGAAGCGCCCACGGCGGAGGGCGCGATGGCGGCTGCCGCTACACAGCCGCCGGTCAGGGCCGAGGCCGTCAATAGCGCGGCAGCGGTTAGAAGCCTGGAGCGCCGTGGAGTCATGCCGTCCTGTCCGTCCCTCTTTCCGCGCGGCCAGCCGACCACCGTGAGACACAGAGCTCTTGCCGTCGCAGTGCGCGCTGCCGCAACAACCCGCCTTCCCGGAGGCGGTGCATCATTCCACAGAGGGCGACCGCGCGCCAAGCAGAGACCTGGCGGTTGACAGGCGCTAGGAAAATCCCCTACCTACTGGTATACCAAATGCCATGGGCCCTGCGGCTACGCGCGCAGGATGCAGTCGGTCCGGCTGGACGTCATGGGGCGCTTAACCAAACATCAAGGTTTTCTTTACCATGGCCTCTCGCTAGACTCGGACTATGGGTTGAATACCCGAACAGACTCTCAGCCCTCGGCGAAACATATCGAAATCGATCAGGGAGGATCGAAATGACGCCAATCGGAAGACGACTCTTTAGTTTCGGGCTCGTTGCAGGCCTCGGTTTGAGCTTCACGGTCGGTGCGCAGGACGCGCTGGCCGCTTGGGAGCCGAAGAAGCCTGTCGAGTTCGTCATCATGGCAGGCAAGGGCGGCGGCGCCGACAAGATGGCCCGGCTCATGCAGACGGTCATCGAGAAGAACGGCTGGTCCGCCAAGCCGCTGACGCCGATCAACAAGCCCGGCGGCTCGGGCGCGGAAGCGCTGGTGCATCTGCAGCAGAAGTCCAAGTCGGATCCCAACCACACCATCATGGTGACCTTGAACAGCTTCTACACGACGCCGCTGCGTCAGCCGAAGCTGGGCATCGACATCATGACCTTCACGCCGATCGCCCGGATGGCCGAGGATACCTTCCTCCTGTGGGTGCATAAGGACTCGGGGATCAAGTCGGTCGAGGACTTCGTCGCCGCGGCCAAGGCCAAGGGCGGTGACTGGGTCATGGCGGGCACCGGCAAGCTGCAGGAAGATCAGCTTCTGACCGACTTCCTCAACGCGGCCTACGGCCTCGACATGAAGTACGTGCCGTACAAGGGCGGCGGCAAGGTGGCCAAGCAGCTGGCAGGCCAGCACGCCAACTCCACGGTCAACAATCCCTCGGAGCAGGAAGGCTTCTACGCGGCGGGCGACACCGTGCCGCTGGCGGCCTTCACCAACGACCGCCTGGACATGTTCCCCGACGCCCCGACCTTCAAGGAGCTCGGCAAGGACTTCGTTTACTACATGCAGCGGAGCGTCGTTGGCGCGCCGGGCATGAGCGAAGAGGCGGCCGCGTACTACCAGGATCTCTTCGCCAAGGTGTTCAATTCGCCGGAGTGGCAGGAATACCGCAAGAAGAAGAGCCTCTACGGCGACTTCCTCACCGGTAAGGATCTGGTCAGCTACTGGGAAAACGAGCGCAATATCCACGAGGCTATGCTGAAGAAGATGGGCGCGATCTAAAGCCACGCCTATTCAGCACCCTTACTTTTAGGTAAAGGGCCGCCATCGGTGATGGCGGCCCTTTTCCTTTCCTTGCTTCCCGAACCCCTGATCTGCCTCGCGCGGCGCTCGTCTCCCGTTATAGGAAAGTAGGCCTAAAATCCGTCGTCGTTTTGCGCTTTGCGGTTTCTGGTATCTGGTATACAATAAACCAGAACGTCGGGGAGGGGTCGCGAAGCGGCCTCCATGAACGGCAGTCGAGGGACAGGGAATGCCTCCGGCCGAACTAGCCATAGCGCCGATCCAGCAGGACGCGAGCCTCAAGGACAAGATCTACGACTCCTTGAAGCAGGCGATCACAACGATGAACATCTACGCCGAGGACGCGAACCTTCGGCTGGACGAGCGCGAGCTGTCCGAGCGCCTGGAGATCAGCCGGACACCGATCCGCGAGGCCCTGGCGAGGCTGGAGCAAGAGGGTCTGGTGCGCATCGTGCCGCGACGCGGCGTGTTCATCGTGCGCAAGACAAAGCGAGAAATCCTCGAGATGATCACGGTCTGGGCCGCTCTCGAGAGCATGGCCGCGCGGCTCGCCACCGAGCGCGCCAGCGACGAGGAGATCGCTGACCTAAGGCGCATGTTCACGACCTTCGCGGGTAAGCAGATCCAGGCGCAGATCGACGAATACTCGGAAAGCAACATCAGCTTCCACCAGACCATTCTCGGCCTCGCCAAGTGCGACCTGCTAAAGGCCACGGCCGACAATCTCTTCGTCCACATGCGCTCGATCCGGGCGCGGACCATCGCGGAGGATGATCGCGCCAAGCGCTCGATCGTCGATCACCTGCACATCATCGAGGCCCTCGAGAAGCGCGACCCCGACCTGGCCGAGCGGCTGGTCCGCGAGCACACGCTCAATCTGGCGGATCACGTCGGGCGTCACGTGGACTATCTCGACTGAGCCTCACACCTGGTAAGGAGAGCTTGAGCCCATGTCGGATACAGCGAGCGATACCCTGGCGCGGAAGGATCGTTCCGGCGATGTTTTTTCTGGCGGTCATCTTGTTGCGAAGTCGCTTAAGAACGAGGGCGTGGACACAGTTTTCACGCTTTGCGGCGGGCACATCATCGACATTTACGACGGCTGCATCGACGAGGGGATCCGGATTGTCGACGTTCGCCACGAGCAGGTGGCGGCGCACGCTGCGGACGGCTACGCGCGTCAGACCGGCAAGCTTGGCTGCGTTGTGACGACGGCGGGTCCCGGCTGCACCAACGCGGTGACCGGGATTGCGACGGCGTTCCGCTCTGAGACGCCGGTTCTTCACATTGGCGGCCAGGGGGCGCTGACGCAGCACAAGATGGGCTCGCTGCAGGATCTGCCGCACGTCGACATGATGGCGCCGATCACCAAGTTCTCGGCCGGCATCCGCTCGACCGAGCGGATCGCGGACATGGTCTCGATGGCGGCGCGGGAGTGCTTCAACGGGGCGCCGGGTCCGGCCTACCTGGAGATCCCGCGCGACGTTCTGGACCGGGAGGTGCCGGCCGACCAGGCGGTGATCCCTCAGGCCGGGCGCTACCGGGCGTCGGTCAAGTCGATCGGCGACCCGGCGGACATCGAGAAGCTGGCCGACCTTCTGGTGGCGGCCGAGCGGCCGTGCGTCCTGCTCGGCACCCAGGTTTGGAACTGCCGCGGCCACGAGGCGGCGATCGGGCTGGTGCGGGCGCTCGACATCCCGGCCTACTTCAACGGCTCGGGCCGGGGCCTGCTGCCGCCGGGCGATCCCCACCACTTCCACCGGACCCGGCGCCTGGCGTTCGACAAGGCCGACGTGATCGTGATCGTCGGCACGCCGTTCGACTTCCGCATGGGCTACGGCAAGCGGCTGCGGGCCGACGCCACGGTGGTGCAGATCGACCAGGACTACCGCACGGTGGGCAAGAACCGGGACGTGTCGCTGGGGCTGGTCGGCGATCCCGGGGCGATCCTCAAGGCGGTGCACGACGCGGCCACGGGGCGCACCGACAAGGGCGGGGCGAAGCGCAAGGCGTGGCTGCAGGAGCTGCGCGCGGCCGAGGGCAAGGCGACCGACAAGCTGATGCCGCTGTTCCTGTCCGACCGGTCGCCGATCCACCCCTACCGGGTGGCCTGGGAGATCAACGAGTTCCTGACCGAGGACACGGTCTACATCGGCGACGGCGGCGACGTGGTGACGATCTCGGCCCAGGCGGTGCAGCCGCGCGCGCCCGGCAACTGGATGGACCCGGGGGCGCTGGGCTCGCTCGGGGTCGGCACCGGCTTCGCCATGGCGGCCAAGCTGGCCCACCCCCAGAAGGAGGTGCTGTGCTACTACGGCGACGGCTCCTTCGGCATGACCGCCTTCGACATGGAGACCGCCAACCGCTTCGGCGCGCCCTACATCGCCGTGATCGGCAACAACTCCCACATGAACCAGATCCGCTACGGCCAGATCGCCAAGTACGGCGAGCAGCGCGGCAACGTCGGCAACCAGCTGGGCGACATTCCCTTCGGCAAGTTCGCCGAGATGCTCGGCGGCCACGGCGAGGAGGTGCGCGACCCCAACGACATCGGACCCGCCCTGCGCCGCGCCAGAGAAGCCGTCAACCGAGACGGAAGATCCGCCGTCGTCAACATTTGGGTCGACCCCAACGAGTACGCGCCGGGCACAAAAGCACAGACAATGTACAAGTAGGTGCCGCAAGGCGCCGAGCGTCAGCCACGAACGCTGAACAACGAAAAGCGAGGAGAGCCATGAGCAAGCCCAAAGTCATCGTCACCCGGCGATGGCCGGAAGCCGTCGAGACGCAGCTGAGAGAGCACTTCGACGTCCAGTTGAACGAAGACGACCGCCCCCTGAGCAAGCAGGCGCTGAAGGACGCGTTGGGTTCCGCAGACGCGCTGTTTCCGACGGTCACGGACCCGATCGACGCGGAAGTGCTCTCCGCCGAACCGCTCCAGGCCCGGCTGATCGGCAACTACGGCGTCGGCTTCAACAACATCGATACCCAGGCGGCCAAGGCCCGCGGCCTGGTGGTCACCAACACGCCCGAGGTGCTGACCGACGCGACGGCGGACCTCGCGATTACCCTGATGCTCGCCGCGGCGCGGCGGATCGGCGAAGGCGAACGCCATGTGCGCAGCCGTAGCTGGACGGGCTGGCGCCCGACCCACATGCTGGGCACCCAGGTGACGGGCAAGACCCTGGGCCTGATCGGCTTTGGCAGGATCGGCCAGGCGGTCGCGCGGCGCGCCAGGTTCGGCTTCGATATGCGGGTGCTGTTCTTCGATCCCTATCCGCCCAACGACGAGACGGTGCGGGCGCTGCAGGCAGAACGCCGCGACAGCGTCGAAGCCATCCTGGAGGAATCCGACTTCGTCTCCCTGCATTGCCCGGCGACGCCCGAGAACCGCCACCTGATCAACGCCGAGCGGCTTCAGACGATGAAACCCGAGGGCCTGCTCATCAACACGGCACGCGGCGACGTCGTGGACGAGGCCGCCCTGGACCACGCCCTCGGGACGGGCGTTATCGCCGGCGCCGGCCTTGACGTCTTCGAGCGTGAGCCCGACGTGGTCGACGGCCTGCTGAGCCGCGAGAACGTCGTGCTATTGCCGCACCTTGGCAGCGCGACCCGGGAGACCCGGGTCGCCATGGGCCTGAAGGTCCTGGAGAACGCGGTCGCGTTCTTCAAGGGCGAGGAGCCGCCCAACCGGGTCGCCTGACCGAGGAATCGGGCCGGCGCGGGCCGTCTGCCACCGGCCGGCCCGCTTGGTCCCGCCTGCTCGCTGACAGCTTAACCGAGGCGGGCGACGCGCGCGCCTATGCGCCCGGCTACTTGAAGCGCGACCAGGCGCGCGTGAAGCCGTCCGCGATGTCAGTCCAGGCCTTCTCGAAGCTTTCCCTTTGCTTCTCCCAGTCCTCGGCCTGGCTCTTGGCGAAGGCCTGGAACTGCTCTTCCGCGACCGCGGCGTGCTGCTTCATCTCCGCGAGCTGTTCCTGATAGTTCGCCTGGGCCTCTGCCGTGGCCTCCTTGATCTGCTGCTCGGTCTTCTGGATCTGCTCGTTCCACTCGTCGAGCTTCCCTTTGAGCATCTCAATGTACTGATCGCGGTCCATGATGGTGAATCTCCTCCCCTGGCCTTGTTCGTTCCGAACAACAGGATACCCTGCCCCGGGGGTTGTTCCAGGCGAAAAATTCCTTCCAGGCCTGGGATCGGCCGGAAAGGCGGAGGCTCCCCGAAAAAAACCGATTGTCTTGATGCGACGTAGGAGAGAGGTCATGTCCGATCGCCAACCAACGCAGAACCAGGCCGGCCCGCAGCGGCTCAGCGGCAGATCGTCCATGCTGGCGCCGTTCCTGCGCGGCGGCGGGATCGTCGTCCTGCTGTTATGGAGCCTGCTCTCCTTCGCGCCGATCTTCACACTGATCTACGGCGACACGACGACCGCATCGGCGATCGTCAACTGGCTCTTCGCGCTCACCGGCATCGCGGCCCTGGGGCCGGCCTACTGCGTGCTGCTGCTGCTGGCGGCGCCGAAAGCCCGGCACCTGTTCTATCCCCAGGGCACCCGCGCGTGGTCGGCCTTGGCGGTCTACGCCGCCGTCTGGATCGTTCTCTACACCTTCCTCCGCTGAGGAACAGCCCATGTCGATCGCCGTCTTCCTCCTCGCCGTCGTCCTGGCCGCCTCTTCGGGGGCAATCTTCAAGCCCGGCGACTGGTATCGGAAGATGACGAAACCGTCCTGGACCCCGCCAGACTGGGTCTTCGGCGCTGGCTGGAGCGTGCTCTACATCGCGATCGCCATCGCGGGCTGGCGGGTCTGGGAGCGGGCCGACGGGGACGCCGTCGTGCTGCCCATGGCTGTCTACGCAATCCAGCTCGCACTCAACGCGGGCTGGTCGGCGATCTTTTTCGGTCTGAAACGGCCGGACTGGGCCTTCGCCGAGGTCGCCGCCCTCTGGACGGCGATCGTCGCCAATATCGCCGTGTTCTATCCGGTCGATCCGCTCGCGGCCTTCCTTCTGCTGCCCTACCTCGCCTGGGTCACCTTTGCGGCGGCGCTCAACCTAGCGGTCTGGCGCCTGAACAGCGGCCACGGCTGATGGCCCGCCGAACGCGGCCGCTTCGCCGGCCCGGGCTCGTTGCGTGGGGCCTCGGCCTCACGCTCCTGGGCGGCGCGGCGACCCTGGCCATCTCCCTGGGCTTCGACCCGGCGGACGCGGCGGCGACCACCCACAATGTCATGATGCTAGCGTTCGGAACGGCGCAGCTCGGGCTCGCCCTGCTGGCCCTGAGGGTGTTCCAGAGCCTCTACCGGCGCGCCGCCGTTCTGGCTACCCGCCGTCGCCGGTAGCCGGCCGCCGGTTTGCGCCTCCAGTGGGGGCCACCAGTCCGCAGAGATGGGCCAGATCCTTGAAGAAGATCCGCACGTGAGCCAGCGGCCGGGCCCGGACGAGGCGCTTGTTCATGTAGGCCTCCCAGGTCAGGCGCTGCACGTCGGGATCGCGGCAGATCGACACGAAGCGCTCCCGGCGCCGATCGTCGGTGTACCAGAACTTCTGCATCATCCCGAGGATCCAGAACACGCGTCCGTGCGCCTTCATGAACCTCTGGCGCGCCCGGGCCAGGGCACGGGCCTCGCCGGTCGCCAGAAACTCGCCGGCCGCCTCGGCCGCCAGACGCCCGCCGACCATGGCGTAGTAGATCCCCTCGCCCGAGGCCGGCGCGACCACACCGGCCGCATCGCCGGCCAGGATCACGTCCTTGCCGTTGTCCCATTTCTTCAGCGGCTTCAGTGGGATCGGCGCCCCCTCGCGGCGCAGGGTCTCTGTCGAGTCCAGGCCTGAGGCCTGCCTGAGCGCGCCGACCGCGCCGCGCAGCGAGAAGCCCTTCTGCGCCGAGCCGACGCCGACGCTCGCCGTGTCGCCGTGGGGAAACACCCAGGCGTAGAAGTCCGGCGACAGCCGGCCCTGGTAGTACACGTCGCAGCGCCGGCCGTCGAAGCGCAGGCCGTCGGACGGCGGCGACTTGATGACCTCGTGGTAGGCGAAGACGCAGGGCACGTCGTCGGCGCCCGCGACCGACTGCCGGGCCACGGTCGAGCGGGCGCCGTCGGCCCCGATCACGACGCGCGCGCGGACGCTCTCCAGCTGCCCCTTCTTGAGGCCCTCGCCGGGCACCCTAAAGACGACGGTGGGATCCTCGCCGTCGTTCCGCAGGATCGAGACGAAGCTGCCGGTCCTTCGCTCCGCCCCGGCCGCCGCGGCGCGCCGCCGCAGGTACTCGTCGAAGACGTCGCGGTCGACCATGCCCACGAAGCCGCCCTCGATCGGCATGTCGACCTCACGGTCGGACGGCGAGATCATGCGCGCCGATCGCGCCCGGGCGACCAGCAGCGAGTCCGGGATGTCGAAATCTTGGATCAGCCGTGGCGGAATCGCGCCGCCGCAGGGCTTGATCCGCCCCGCCCGGTCGAGCAGCAGGACATCGTGACCCGACCGGGCCAAGTCCATGGCCGCCGTCGCACCCGCCGGACCGCCGCCAACAACCACCGCGTCGTAGCACCGCATGGCTCGCTCCTATCTTCCACCGATTTCCGCCAGGCCGGGCTCTGGCACCGGCGCCGGCCGCGCCGCCGGCTCGCCCGCCGGCTGGGTTACCTGCGTCGCCAGGTAGGCGGCGAGCAGGAAGAGCAGTCCCTCGGCCATGAAGACCACGCCATAGGCGAGAGCCGGCTGGTCGAACAGCGCCCGCGTCACGTCGATCGCGACCGTTCCGGCGAACCCGCCAAGCCCGAAGGCGATCGCCTGGGCCGCCCCCCAGAGGCCCATGCGCGTGCCCTCGCGGGACCGCCGCCCCTCGCTGACCAGCCCCATCATCGAGCCGATCGCCGCGACCGCGAAGGCGCCGTTGGCCACGCCGAGGGCGAAGACCGCCGCTTCCAGCGGGAAGCCGATCCCGACGAAGCCGCCGGACGCGAGGGTGAAGAGCGCCGCCGCCGACAGGACGCAGCCGGCCATGGCCCAGGCCCGCAGCGAGCCGAAGCGCCGCCCGCGGCACGCCCGGCCGAGCACGGCGATCAGGATCATGCCGAGCAGCACGCCGCCATGCTGCACGCCGGCGAGCTGGGTCGATTCCCCGGGCGTCTTGCCGAAGACCGCCCCGGCGAAGGGTTCCAGGATGAGGTCCTGGGCGCTGTAGGCCAGCATGGAGACGAAGATGAAGACGGAGAAGCGGCGCGCCGTCGGCTCGGCCCAAACCTGGGCGAGCGCCTCTCTGAACGAGGGTTGCGGCTCCGCGGCCACGGGTTCCGCCGGGCGCGGCGCCGCGCCGGCGCAGGCCTCGATGCCCCAGACCGCGGCCACGGTAAGCGCGAAGGCGCTACCGGCGACGACGGCGGCGACCAGGATCAGCCGGCTCAGGGAGAAGGGATCGAGAAAGTGCCCGGCCACGCCGGCCGTCACGATCATGCCGGAGATCATCATCAGCCAGACGATGGTCGCCGCCGGGGCGCGGCGCTCCGGGTCTACCAGCTTGGCGAGCAGCACCAGTAGCGAGGTGCCCGACGCCCCGACCCCGCCGCCGATCAAAGCGAAGGCGACGGTCGCCAGCACAACGCCGAGCGCCAGGGAGACCGACATGGCGGCGGTAGCGGCGGCCGCCAGAACCCCGCCGAGGGCGAGCACGGCCATACCGCCGACGATCCAGGGCGTGCGCCGGCCGCCGATGTCGGATCCGTAGCCCCAGCGCGGGCGGAGCACCTGGATCGCGTAGTGAAATGCGACCAGCGCCCCCGGCAACATGGCGGGCAGCGCCAGCTCGACCACCATGACCCGGTTCATCGTCGAGGTCGTCAGCACGACGATCGCGCCGAGCGCGCTCTGCGCCAGTCCAAGCCGGACGATCTGCAGCCAGGACAGCGAAACCCTCGGAGCCTTGACCGTCATGCCGATGCTCCCAGCAGAGCCAGCGCGCTGACCAGCATGCCGAGCACGTAGAGCGTGGTGCCCGTGGCGTTGTACCAGGGCGCCTGCGCCTTAGGGTCCTTAAGCAGGCGGCCCATCAGGGCGACCTGCACGGCGAGCAGCAGGGCGACACCGATTGCGTAGAGGCTGTGCCCCCAGGCGAAGAGAAAGCCGATCACCGCGAACTGGGGAACGATCATGACGCTGCAGGCGAGCCGGGCCGCCCGGTCGACGCCGAGCTGCACCGGCAAAGAGCGGACCCCGGTGCGCCGGTCCCCGCCGACCGACTTGAAGTCGTTCAGGGTCATGATGCCGTGGGCCCCGATACTGTAGAGCCCGGCGAGCACGAGGATGCGCCAGTCCGGCAGCGCGGCGGCCATGACTGCGGCGCCGGTGAACCAGGGCAGGCCCTCGTAGCAGACCGCCACCGCGGTGTTGCCCCACCAGCCGTTTCGCTTCAGGCGCAGCGGCGGCGCGCTGTAGGCCCAGGCCAGCGCGAGGCCGACCACGGCCGCGGCGAAGCCCCAGGGCCCGAGCAGGGTGGCGACCAGGAGCGACACGACCGTCCAGAAGATGGCAATGTAGAGACCCCAGCGCCCGGGAATGCGGCCGGAGGGAATCGGTCGTTCGGGCTGGTTGATCGCGTCCACGTGGCGGTCGAACCAGTCGTTGACCGCCTGGCTGGTGCCGCAGACCAGCGGGCCGGCGAGCAGGACGCCGGCGAAGAGAAGCAGCCAGCGGTCATCGGCCGGCAATCCGGAGGACACCACCCCGCAGCCATAGGCCCACATAGGCGCAAACCAGGTGATTGGCTTGAGCAGCTCGAGGACGGATGTCATCGCCGGTCTCATGGCTGTATACTAAGCTTGACACAAGAAATCGTCAATCTTAATTGACAGCCTCACTCCCGACGCCGATCAGGGCGAGCGGCCAGATCCTCTCTTTATGGCGTTGGGTAGGCCTTGCGGCCGCGGCGTGGCCGGCGTGGCGCCCGCCGGCGCTAACTGCGGCGGTCGCTGTTGTTGTTGTCGGGCTGCAGATCGCCGAGGCCGTAGCGGTGCAATTTGGCGTAGAGACTCTGCCGACTGAGGCCGAGGAGCTCCGCCGCCGAGGCCCGGTTGTCGCCGCTCAGCTCGAGCGCCGCCTCGATCGACAGGCGCTCGATCATGTCGGTCGTTTCGCGCACGAGATCCTTCAGCGAGACATGACCGACCAGCTCGGTCAGCTGCTCGACCGACTTGGGCAAGGGATGACGTCCCGCGTCCTCCTTGAACTGACGGCTGCCGATCGCCCGGATCGAGAACCCAAGACAGGATTCCTCGCCGTTCATGACGGAGACCCCGGAGACCTCGACCTCTTCCTTGGAACCCAGCTCGCCCTGCACCGTGGTCACGAAGAGCCGCACGACGCCGTGCTCGCGCAGGTTCGCCGTCAGCACGCCGAGGTCGATCTCGAGGCGGCCGAGCCAGCGCCCGAGCGACTGGCCCATGGCATGGTCTTCGGTCGCCAGTTGGGCCAGGTCGAGAAAGGCCGGGTTCGCGGTCAGGATGCGGCCCTTGAGATCGGTGACGACGAAGGCATCCGGCATGATCTCGATCACGTCCAGAAGCCTGGACCTGGTCTTCGGCACGCCCGCGCCCTCTTCCAGGGACGCCAGACGCACCAGGAGATGGGCCTTGTTGCCCTGCCGGAACAGAGAGGCGGAGATGCGGTACTGCTGATCGGCCAGGCGCAACTGGGCGGTCTCCGTGGCCGCTTGGCCGCGGGCGCTGGCGAAGAGGTCGACGATGACCTCCCTATCTTCGCTGTCGAAGTCGTCCGGAAACTTCTGTCCGATCAGCTCGCCGGCGGTTGCCCGGAGCAGTTGGATCGCCGCAGGGTTGGCATCGACGATCCGCCGCGTCGCGGCGTCGACGATCAGGACCGCTTCGGCTGCCAACTGGAACAGCACCCGATATCTGGTCTCTGTGTGTCGCAGGCGCATGTACTCCCGCTCCATTGCTTGTTGTGCTTCGACGACCTGCTGCTGGAGCGAGGCGACCGTGCGCAGCTCCCTGCCCAGCACCAGAACCTGGCCCTTCTTGCCGATCTCGACCGCCACGTAGGTGATCGGCAAGTCCGGCCCATCGGCCACCGGGTGGTTCAGCTGCCGCCAGCGCGGCGCTTCGCCTTTCCTGGCATCTTCAAGCAAGGAGGCGATCTTCGGCTGGCTCTCCACCGTCGCGGTCTGGGACCACTTCTGCCCCCGCCAGTCCTCCACCCCTTGCGTCAGAAGCTCCGAGTGCGCGCAAGCCAAGTCCACGACCGACTCGTCGCGACCGATCACCAGCGCGACATCGGCCGCGGCCATGACCAGGGCCGCGGCGGTGCCCGTATCGAGGTCCCCGAAGACGCGCTTCGGCGACTTGAACTCGCTGGGCTGCTGATCGGAGATAAAGTCTTCCATGGCTACGGCGATCGCGAGAGTTCACCTGGCTGATCAAAAAAAGCTAACATTCCTCTGCTGCACTCCGTTTTTCAGATCGCTACGCCCTAGGCCAGCGGCCTCACGGCGGCACCGACCAGTTCGCGGGCACGATGAACGGCATGGCGCCCGTCGGCCGCGACACCGTCGGCGCCATGCCTGACGGCCAGTTCGTCGTTCCCGGACAGGGCCCGGCCGCCGGCGAGAACGCGGAGGTGCTCGTTGCGTGAGACCCGGCGCGCGCCGCCGATCAGAGATCCGAGCCGGCTCAGGCTGCTGTCCAGGCTCACGGACACGCCGAGCACGTCGAACCAGTCGTCGGCCACCATGTCGAACACCGCATCCACGCCTTCGGGCGGGCCGCCCCAGACTTCCCAGCCGTCGCGGCGGAAGAACTCGGCGACCATGTACATGCCGAAGGTGTGCTGCTCGCCGGGAAAGGTCACCAGCAGGGCCTTGCCCGCCGGCGCGGGGCAATCGGCGTCGGCCCCGAACGCCGGGCTGAGCGCGCGCAGAAGCTGCTGCAGGCGGGAAAGCCCGAGCGTGACTGAGGTAAAGTCGAGGCGGTCCTCGACCCAGAGGTCGCCGAGGTGGCGGGCCGTCGGCGCCATCAGTGAGAGGAAAACCGTCTCGAGCGACGCGCCGCGCTCACGCATGTCGACGACGAAGCGATGGGCGCTTGCCAGGTCCCGCTTCACGACGACCGCCGCGAAGGTCTTGACGTCCTCCGCCGTGGGCTCCGCCGGACCGTCCGCCGCCACACGCTTGCCCGTCAGCTCGGCCTTGTGGGCCAGCATCAGACGGGGCACGATCTCCGTTTCAATGGTCCGCGCCAGCCCGGCAAAACGTGAAGCCGGCTCGAACCCCTCTTGGTCCGCGCCAGCTTGGTCCGCGCTGGCGGCGCTGTCCTCCCCTTCCTCGCATAGGTTATAAAGTTCGTACGCTTCCAAGATGTCGCTGGTCCCGAGCAGTTGTCGCAAGACTGCCATCAAGCCCTCCCAGACCTCCGGTTTTTCCCTGTTTGATTTATCTTGCCTATACGCTGCCTCGCCGCGTTCGCTACCCTGGGTTACATACCGCGGGAAAAGGGGAGTTGTGATCCGCGAGAGCGACTCCCCTCAGGACTTTGACCGCTGCGCCAGAGAGCGCTGGATTGATCGGTCTCCTTTGGGTTAATTGAACAGCATGCCCGCAGAGAGTGTCAAGAAAGTTAGATAGTGTCTAGTTATTTTGACACATTGATGTTGAAAGAAATTGACAGTTCGCGGGAAAAGCCTCTAGACTTCTCAGCGTAGGGAGGCCTCTGCGGCGCCACGATCACCTTCAAACACTGCGATGAAGGGGCTTTTCCTCGGGCCGACGCGTCGACCGAAGCCGACTCCGACGGATCCGAACCCGCCGCACCCTCCCACGGAACCCGCCGTGTCAGGCGAAGGGAGGTTGACCGATGATCCGCACCTTGGACCTAAACTCGACCATCGACAAATGCCTGGCGCGGTTCGATGCCTGCCCCTTCTCCGCCCTGGCGGGAGACTGCCGCACGCAGAGCCAGGCCCGGCCCGCGCGCAGGGACACGGCGCTCTATACGCCGGACCAGCGCCGGCGCCGCGACGAGACGCCCTGGACGCTGGTGCAGGGTATCCTGGCGCCGCTCCAGTTCGTTGTCTTCCTGATCAGCCTGGTTCTGGTCCTTCGCTTCATGATCACCGGCGTGGGCTTCGAAGCCGCCACGGTGTCGATCGTCGTCAAGACCCTGATCCTCTACACCATCATGGTCACCGGCGCGATCTGGGAGCGCGTCGTGTTCGGCCAGTACCTTTTCGCCCCCGCGTTCTTCTGGGAAGACGTGGTCAGCATGCTGGTGATCGCCCTCCATACGGCCTACCTCTACGTTCTGATCGAGGGCACGGTCGCGGCCGAAGGGCAGATGCTGCTCGCGCTGGCGGCCTACGCCGCCTACGTCGCAAACGCGTCCCAATTCTTCCTGAAGCTCCGCGCCGCCAGGCGCGAGGGCTCGGCCGGAGCCCCGGCGTATCGCACCGCGTGACCATCCTTCGCTTCCCGCCCCTGCCCGTCAGAGTCGCCGCAGCCTGACCTGGATACCCTCGGCGGTGCGCGTCGTCAGGCGGGTGACAGGCCGCACGTCTTCGACATTCACGGTCTCGATATCGTAGCGCCACATGAGCCGCGCCAGGATCAGGGTGGCTTCCAGCGTCGCGAAGGCGGCTCCTACGCAGACCCGGCGACCCAGCCCGAACGGCAGATAAGCGTTCGGGGTCAGCTCCCGCTCCCGCTCCGGTAGGAACCGCTCGGGATCGAAACGTTCCGGATCGCGCCAGAGATCCCGATGGCGATGCATGATCCAGGGCGAGATCATGACCATGGCGCCGCGCGGCACGGGGATATCGCCGATTCGCCCCGGCTCCAGAGCCACCCGCGGGATGAAGGCGAGCGGCGGATAGAGGCGCAGCGTTTCCCGGAACACGCCGCGGACGTAGACGAGCTTCTTTGCCGCCTCGAAGCCGATCGGGTCCGGTCCCGAGACGGCGGCGATCTCCGAACGCATCCGCTCGACCGCTTGCGGACACTGGGACAGGATGAAAAAGGCCCAGGCCAGCGCGCCCGCGGTGGTTTCGTGCCCGGCCAGGAAGAACACGCCGATCTGATCGATCAGTTCCTCGCGCGTAAACGGCTGGCCGCTGTCCGCATCGCGCGCCGCGATGACTTCGTCCGCGATGTCGCCGCCGTGCGTGCCGCCGCCCTCGAGCCGCGCTTCGATCAGAGCGCCGACGTAGCGCCGGATCTGCTGTGCCGCCTCGACCGCGGCCGGCGGCTGGCGCACCTCTGCCCAGGGCCGCCCGAGCCAGAGCCTGAGGATCTGCACGTTGGCCACCGAGTCCTGAAAGCGGGCGAAGGCCTCGAAGATCTCCCGCGCCGCCCGACTCCGCAGCGACTCGGAGAAGACCGTCCGGCTCATCACGTCGGCGGTCAGGTGGCTCATCGCCTCTTCCAAGGAGAAGACCTCGCCGCTCCGAGCCAAGCCGTCCAGGTGCGTTTCATAATCGTCGACGCTGGCTTGCATGCTCCGGAAGGCGCGGTTGACATGCATATGGCTGAAGGCCGATTCGATCATGCCACGGTGGCGCCGCCACTTCTCGCCGGTCGAGACGAAGACCCCGTCGCCGACCAGGGGCGCCAGCGCCCCTACCATCAGGTCGTTCTTCGGATAGGCCTCGGCCTGCTCGGTGAGCAGACCGCGAACCAGCGCCGGGTCGTTGACCAGGACGATCTTGCGCCGGGTCCGGCCGATCACCGAGACCCGGGACCGGTAGGCCTCCTCGGGCATCAGGCTGAGCAGGTCCCGCCCCCGGCTGAGCATGCCCCTGAAGAGCGCGCGCACCGGCGTCGTCGGCACCGGCGCCGGCGGCCGGTAGAGCTCGCCCCCGACGGCCGTCATGGGCTCAGGGCAGCTCGGCCGCGAAGGCGGCCTGGTTCGCCGTGCCGGGGACCGGCCGGGTCGTTTCGGCAAGCGGCGCGGCCCCTTCCCAGCGGCCCTCGGCGTGCAGAACCCGGAAGCGCACGAAGAGCTCCTCGCTGAACCAACCGGCCCGCCGCACCTCGGCAATGGCGCCGCGGTGGAAGCCGCTGTAGGCGAAGGCTTCCATGGCTTCGACACGGCTCCAGATCGAGAAGGTCACCTGGTGGAACCAGGGGATTTCGCCCAGCCCCATCTTGAACAGGAGATCGTCCTGGCGGCGGATCGTCGCGCTGATATCGGGGACCTGGCGCCAGAAAGCCGGAACGTGGCGCGGCTTCACCGATGCGCGCGTCAGCACGGCGATGGGCTCCCCGTCATCAGGCGGCGGCACGAGGTCGAAGGGCGCAACCCCGTCCCAGCAGCCCCGGCTCTGGGTCGCCCCCAGGAAGACCGTCCAGGTCTCGCAGGCATGGGCGCGGTAGCGGCAGTAGACCCTGCTCTCGTTGATCGCCGCACGGGCCGCCGCGAGCGATGGCCAGACAGCCAGGATCGCGTAGACGGAAAAGTTGGGATAGGGGTGAAAGCCCTCCCGGGTTCCCGTCCCGAGGAGCTTGTGAAACCCGATCCCGGGCACGGCGGCCAGCGGACCGCGCGCGAACTGCATCTGGGACAGCGCCCAAAGCCGGTTCTCCAATCCATCGAAACGAAAAAAGGAGAGAGACGCCGCTTTCATGTTCCTACCGGCCGAAAAACAGGCTATACACGTTGAGTGTCAATTAAACCCGACACTCGATGGCCTGTCACGCCTTATCGCAGGTCGCGCGACGATCCCCCGGATCGTCGTTCGGGATCAAGGAGGAGGCATTCTATGAAGCACGGCTCGCAAGTCGGGACTTCGCCTTCAGCGCGGCGGGGCCGGTCGCAGGTCAAGGCGCTGGGCGAGGAAGGCCGGCCCTCGGGCCCCTTCCCCTTCTCGGCGATCGTCGGGCAGGACCAGGTCAAGCTGGCGCTGCTGGTCGCGGCGGTCGACTCCACGATCGGCGGCGTGTTGATCTTCGGCGACCGGGGCACCGGCAAATCCACGGCGGTTCGCGGACTCGCGTCCCTGCTGCCCAAGATGCGGGCCGTGGCCGGCTGTCCCTACGGCTGCCCGCCGGATACCACCGCCGGCCACTGCGAGGCCTGCCGCGAGGCGGCCCCGGAAAACCTCAAATCCCGGCCAACCCCCGTCCCTGTGGTCGATCTGCCGCTCGGCGCCACCGAGGACCGTATCGTCGGCGCGCTCGACCTCGAACGGGCCCTGACGCTGGGCGAGAAGGCTTTCGAGCCCGGCCTGCTCGCGAAGGCCAACCGCGGCTTCCTCTACATCGACGAGGTCAATTTGCTGGAAGACCATCTGGTAGACCTGCTGCTCGACGTCGCGGCCTCCGGCGAAAACCTGGTCGAGCGCGAGGGGCTTAGCGTGCGCCACCCGGCGCGCTTCGTCCTGATCGGCAGCGGCAATCCCGAGGAAGGCGAGCTGCGCCCGCAGCTCCTCGACCGATTCGGCCTCTCGGTCGAGGTCGAGACGCCCGGCGACGTCGCCACGCGGGTCGAGATCGTGCGCCGCCGCGACAGCTTCGAGCGCGACCCCGAGGGCTTCGCCCGGCAGTGGAAGCCGGAGGACGAGAAGATGCGCCGCCGGGTCGCCGCGGCCCGCCGGCGCCTTGACCAGGTCGCGGTCCCGGACCCTATCTACGAGCAATGCGCCGAGCTGTGCATCGCCCTCGGCACCGACGGCCTGCGCGGCGAACTGACCCTGATCCGCGCGGCCCGCGCGGCGGCGGCCCTGAAGGGAAAGAAGGTGGTCGGCGAAGGCCACGTCCGGGAGGTGGCCGCCCCGGCGCTGCGCCACCGGCTGCGGCGCGATCCGCTCGACGAAGCCGGATCGGGCGTCCGGGTCGAACGCGCGGTCGCCGAGGTCTTCGGGTAGCCATGACCGACGGGCCGCAAGCGGGCGGTCTCTCGGACGCGGCCTCGCTGGCGGCGGCGCTGCTCGCGATCGATCCCGTCGGCCTGGGAGGCCTCTCGTTGCGGGCACGGCACGGCGCCGAGCGGTCCAACTACCTCGCGCGACTCCGCCGCATGCTGCCGCACGGCACGCCGGAACGGCGCCTGCCGATGACCATCGCGGACGAAGGCCTGATGGGCGGGCTGGACCTGGCGGCGACGCTCAACGCCGGCCGTCCGGTCGTGCAGCGGGGTCTGCTGGCGGACTGCGACGGCGGCATCCTCACGGTCCCCATGGCGGAACGCCTGCCGGCCACGCTCGCGGCCAAGCTCGCGCTCACCATGGACAAGGGCGCCGTCGTGCTGGAGCGCGACGGCCTGGCGGCGCGCCACCCGAGCGCATTCGGCCTGATCCTGCTGGACGAGGGGATCGAGCCCGACGAAGGACCACCGGCCTGCCTCCTGGACCGGATCGCCTTTCATGTCGCGCCGGCGGAATGGCCTTCCGAGCGGGACTCGACCGCCCCGACGCCGCACGACATCGCCAGCGCCCGTCAGCGGCTGTCCTTCATAGAGGTCGGGGACCCCGTTATCGAAGCGCTCTGCGAAGCGGCCGCCGCCCTCGGCATCGGCTCGGTGCGCGCACCGCGCCTCGCGCTCGCGGCTGCCCGGGCGGCAGCGGCGCTGTTCGGCCGCGACCGGATCGGCGAGGAGGACGCCGCGCTCGCCGCGCGCCTCGTGCTCGCGCCGCGCGCGGCCGCCCTGCCGCCCGAGGCGGAGCCGCCCGCGGAGAGCCAAGCGCAAGACCCCGAGGAAACGGCGGACGGCCCGGAACAGGAGAGCCCGCAGAGCGACGACGGCAGCGGACGCGCCGTACCGGAGAACCTCGTGGTCGCCGCGGCCCGGGCAGCGATCCCACCCGACCTGCTGGCCCGGCTCGGCGCCGGCCAGACGGCGGCCCGCGGCGGTACCGGACGGGGCCGCGCCGGCCCGAGAAGAAGCGCCGCCGGCCGCGGCCGACCGGTCGGCGCGCGGCGCGGCAGCCCGCGCGCGGGGCAGCGCCTCAGTCTGGTCGAAACCCTGCGCGCCGCAGCGCCCTGGCAGACGATCCGGCGGCGGGCCTCGGAGAGCGGCGCGGCGGCGGCCCGCGCGCCGATCCTCGTCCGCCCCGACGATTTCCGCATTGTGCGGACCAAGGACCACCCCAGGGCGACGACGATCTTCGTGGTCGACGCCTCGGGCTCGGCGGCGCTGAACCGCCTGGCCGAGGCCAAGGGCGCGGTCGAATTACTGCTCGCCGACTGCTACATCCGCCGCGACAGTGTCGCGCTGATTGCCTTCAGCGGAAGGGACGCCGAACTGCTGCTGCCGCCGACCCGATCCCTGGCCCGGGCCAAGCGCTGCCTTTCCGGCTTTCCGGCCGGCGGCGGCACGCCCTTGGCCGCCGCGATCGAGTCGGCAGCGGCGCTCGCCCACGGCGAGGCGCGCAAGGGGCAGACCCCGGCGATCGTGTTCCTGACCGACGGCCGGGGCAATGTCGCCAGAGACGGCGCGACCGGCCCGGAGCCCGCCCGAGGCGACGCGCTCGCCGCCGCCCGCGACCTCGCGGCGCAGGGCACAGCCAGCCTGCTGATCGACATCTCGCCCCGGGCGCGGCCCCAGGGGAGGACGCTGGCCGATGCCATGGACGGGCGTTACATCGCCCTGCCGCACGCCGACGCGGCGAGCCTTTCGGGCGCGATCCAAACCGCCTCGGGCCGGGCCGTCGGGCGGTGATCCTGCGGCGGAGTTGGCTGCGCTGGGAAGAAGACGGCGCAGACTGGCCCAACCGATCCCATAGCGCCTTCGTCGCGGCCGCCGGGCTGACGTGGCATGTCCAGAGCCTCGGCGAGGGACCGGCCATGCTGCTGATCCACGGAACCGGGGCCTCGACCCATTCCTGGCGCGATCTCATGCCGGCACTGAGCGGTTCCTTCCGGGTCGTGGCGCCCGACCTGCCCGGGCACGGCTTCACCGAACTGCCGGCCTTCTACCGTCTCTCGCTGAACGGCATGGCCGAGTCCCTAGCGGGTCTGCTGCGCACGCTCGATTTCGCCCCGCGGGTCGTGGTCGGCCATTCCGCCGGCGCCGCGATCGCCGCGCGCCTCTGCCTGGACGGCAAGATGGACCCCGCGCTCCTGATCAGCCTGAACGGCGCGTGGCTTCCCTTCCCCGGCTCAGCGGGCCTGCTCTTCCCGGCCCTGGCCAAGACCCTGTTTCTGAACCCCTTGGCGTCCCGCTTCTTCGCCGCCCAGGCCGGCAAGACCGCGGTCGAGCGGCTGATCCGCCAAACCGGATCGAGCCTGGACGAGCGCGGCATCGAGCTCTATCAGCGCCTCCTGCGCAGCTCGACCCACGTCTCGGGCGCGCTCGGCATGATGGCGCACTGGAACCTGGAGCCGCTGGCCCGCGAGCTGCCGAGGCTGGCCCCCAAGCTGCTGCTGATCGCCGGCGAAACCGACCGGGCGACCCCGCCGGAGGACGCCGAGAAGATCCGCGCAAAGGTGCCCGGTGCGGAGGTCGATTGTCTCGCCGGACTGGGGCACCTGGCACACGAAGAGGCGCCCGATCTGGTCGCCGAGCGGATCGTCGCCGCGGCCAGGGTCGCAGGGGTCCTGGACTGAAATGCGCGGTTGCGCAAATCCAATTTACACATTTTAATGTCTAGTTATGTTGACACATCTGGAGCGGCCTCGAACCGCACGCGCCCAGGGTGACAGCCGGCCCCACGCCGTGGTCATCGGCAGCGGGTTCGGGGGCCTGGCGGCGGCCGTCAGACTCGGCGCCAAGGGCTACAGGGTCACGGTCCTGGAGAAGCTCGACGCGCCGGGCGGGCGGGCCTACGTCTACCGGCAGGACGGCTTCACCTTCGACGCCGGCCCCACGATCGTCACGGCGCCCTGGCTGCTGGAGGAATTGTGGGCGCTCTGCGGCCGGGACTTCCACGCGGATATCGAGCTGAAATCGCTCTCGCCGTTCTACGACATCCGATTCGACGACGGCTCGGTCTTCACCTACAGCGGCGACCCCGAGTCGATGCGCGAGCAGATCGCGAAGTTCAACCCGGACGACGTGCCACGCTTCGACCGCTTCATGCGGCACAGCAAAGAAATCTACGATTACGGCTTCGGCGTGCTCGCCGACGTGCCCTTCTCGTCCTTCGCCACGATGCTGAAGGCCGTGCCCAAGATCCTTCTGCTGCGCGGGCACCGCACGGTCTACGGCCTAGTGTCCAGCTACATCCGCGACCCCCGGCTGAGAATCGCGATCAGCCTTCACCCGCTCCTGATCGGCGGGAACCCCTTCTCCGTGACCGCCATGTACTGCCTGATCAATCACATGGAGCGGGAGTTTGGCGTCCACTTCGCGATGGGCGGGACCGGCGAACTGATCAAAGGCCTGGTCGGCCTCATCATGGGTCAGGGCAACGAGATCCGCTACCAGAGCGAAGTCCGGCGCATCACGCTCGCCGACGGGCGGGCGTCGGGCGTCGAGCTCATGGACGGGAGCAAGATCGCCGCCGACCTGGTGGTCTCCAACGCCGATGCGCCCTGGACCTACAACCAGCTCCTGCCGTCAAACCGGCGCAAGCGCTGGACGCCGGGCAAGATCCGGCGCACCCGCTACTCCATGGGACTTTTCGTCTGGTACTTCGGAACCGACCGCAAGTATCCCGACATCAAGCACCACAGCATGGTCCTGGGCCCGCGCTACCACGGCCTGCTCAGAGACATCTTCCACCGCAAACGGCTGGCCGAGGATTTCAGCATCTACCTTCACCGGCCGACCGCGACCGATCCCGCCCTCGCCCCGCCCGGCTGCGACACCTTCTACGCGCTCTCGCCGGTGCCGCACCTGGAAAGCGGCGTCGATTGGGAGTCCCGGGCCGAGAGCTACCGGCAGGCGATCGCAGAGCGGCTCGAATCGACGGTCATGCCGGGGCTTCGCCGCAGCATCGTATCCTCGCGGGTCATGACGCCGCAGGACTTCGAGTCGCGCCTGAACTCGTACCACGGGGCCGGTTTCGGCCCCGAGCCGGTGCTGTGGCAGAGCGCCTGGTTCCGGCCGCACAACACCAGCGAGGAGGTCCCGGGCCTCTATCTGGTCGGCGCGAGCACGCATCCCGGGGCCGGGATTCCCGGCGTAATCGCCTCGGCCCGCGTTCTGGACAAGGTGGTGCCCCATGCAAGCGAACTGGTTTGACTGGCGGCACGCCAGTCCCGAAGACCGCAAGGCCTGCCGGCGGCTGATCCGGCAGGGCTCCAAGAGCTTCTTCGCGGCCTCCCTGCTGCTGCCGGCCGAGCTGCGGGATCCGGCCTACGCGATCTACGCTTTCTGCCGGCTCGCCGACGACAGGGTCGACCTGGCGACCGGCAGCGCCGACCCGATCATTCTGCTCGAACGGCGGCTCGAGGCGATCTATGCCGGGTTACCCCGCGATCTTCCCTGCGACCGCGCCCTGGCCGACGTGGTGGTCCGCCACCAGATCCCGCGCGCCCTGTTCGACGCCCTGCTGCAAGGACTCGCGTGGGACCGGGCCGGGCGATCCTACGAGACGGTCGAGGAGCTCCACGCCTATGCCGCCCGGGTCGCCAGCGCGGTCGGCGCCATCATGACCTGCCTGATGGGACGCCGGTCGCCGGCCACCCTTGCCCGCGCTTGCGATCTCGGCGTAGCGATGCAGCTCACCAACATCGCCCGTGACGTCGGCGAAGACGCCCGCGCCGGCCGGCTCTATCTGCCGCGCGTCTGGCTCCGCCAGGCCGGCATCGATCCCGAGGCCTTCCTGGCCGATCCCGAGCCCGGCCCGGAGCTGGCCGCCGTGGTCGCGCGCCTGCTGGCGCACGCCGACGGCCTCTACCGGCAGGCCGGGGCTGGCATTGCCGACCTGCCCTGGGCCTGCCGCCCAGCGATCAACGCCGCACGCCTGCTCTATCGCAGCATCGGCGAGGCGGTCGTCGCGAACCGCCACGACTCCGTTTCGACACGGGCGGTCGTGAAGACGCCCCGCAAGCTCGGCCTGGTCCTGCGCGCGACTGTGGAGGCGCCCTTCCTCGCCAACCGCCAGGCAGCCCCGCCGCTCGAGGCAACGCAGTTCCTGGTCGACGCGGTTCGAGACCAGGCCCCCGACGGTGCCGAGGGCTTCGACTCCCGCACCGAGTGGGTGATCGACCTGTTCCGCCAGCTGAAGGAACGGGACCGCGGGCGCGACACCCAGGCGAGCGCCGCCTGAGGCGGCAGCAGCGCGAGCGGAACGGGCCGTGAGCCTGGACCTGATCATGGCCTTGAAGGCGCTGGTAATCCTCGGCGGGATCGCCGCCTTCGCCCTGAACGAAATCCGGCTCGCGAAGCGGGATCGGCACAACGAAGAAACCGAGGGCGACAGCGGGAACCGCGACTGAGTCGGGTTTCTCGGCCTCAGCCCCGGCGCCGCGGCATGCGGAACGGCAAGAGCATCTGCACCAGCCGGCTGTCGAAACGATCCAGGCAGAGGCTCTCGTGCATGGCCTCGACGCGCTCGCCCGCCAGGCCGACCGACAGACGCGAGCGGCTGTAGAAGGGCGTGTCCTCGAGCGTCTCGACCACGCGGGCGCCGCCCTCGGCCCGGGTCTGCCGCCCGACCCGCCAGAGCGTGCCGGGCAGGCGAACCGGCGGCGGCGCCTCGAAGTTCCGGATGGCGCCGGAGCGGTCCACTTCCAGCGCCAGCAGGTCGCCGGTCCCGTCCCGCCGCAGGGGCTCGTAGAGCAAGGCCGTGGACTCTCCCGGCAGGTGGGCGCGGGACCAGTTCCAGCGCTGGAAGCCGCGTTCGAGCGGTTCGCTGCCCTCGTTGCTGTCCAGATAGCCATCCCCCTGCCAGCGCAGAGCGGGCTGATCCAGCTCGACGCTGACCCGCGCCGCGGGGGCGATCGGCCACCAGCGGTGCCGACCGGACCGGTCGAGCTCGAAACAGCGATCGGTGATGGCCTTCGGCGACAGTCGCACCCGGCCCTTGATCCGGCGCGGCCAGGGCACGGCGACCTCGTCGAGATCGAGGGTCAGGCCGTCGTTCTCCCAACGCGCCTCGCTTGGGCCGACCCGAAAGGCCGCGGGCTCGGCCGCGAGCGCCGCACGGGACCGTTCGGTCATGGCCCAGCGCCGGTGCGACCGGCCGTAGAGCGCGAGGTTGACCGCGACGTGATTGCGCGGGTCCGCGCCGCCGCGCCGCCGCGCCGCCGCGTAGTAGGGCGAGAAGACGCTGCCGATGAAGAGGATGATGGTCAGTCCGTGGCGGCCGTCGTCGCTGAAGGCATCGAGGTACCACCAGACATAGCCATCCGGCTCGACCTGGGCGTCGAAACGCGGTCCGCGGCCAAGCTCTCCGCCGCCATAAGGCCGGACAAGGTCGCCATGGGCACGCCCGGCGCCGGATGGACGCTGCCACCCGCCAGATAGAGCCCCGCGATCGCCGTCCGGCAGCCCGGCCGCCCGAGGGACGCCCTCCAGCCGTGCGAGGCCCGGCCGTAGAGCGCCCCGCCCGTCCCCGGAAACAGCCGGTGAAAGTCCCGCGGGGTCACCAGCACGCTGGCTTCGGGGCGGCGTTCGATCGTCAGGCCGCAGCGCTCCAGCAGGCCGTGGGTTCGCCTTTCGCATGCTTCGATTTCCTCCCGCTTGAGGTCTTTCCCGTCGCCGATGGCCGGCGCATTGACCAGGCAGAGCAGACGTTCCGCAGCCGTCGTCGCGGGCGCCGGCAGGTCCTGGCGGTCCTGGGCGCAGATATAGACCGTGGGCTCGTCCGGCAGCCGCCGGTCCTTGAAGAGTGTCCGGAACTCGCTCGGATAGTCCCTGGAGAAAAAGACGTTGTGGCGCAGCAGGGGAAAGCCGGAGGTCTGCGCCTCGAGCAGCCAGGTCATGGCCGAGAGCGAGCGCTGCCCGGGGGCGACTGGAGGCACCGCCTCGGCCGCCGCCGCGCCGAGCAGACGGGCGGCGACCGCGGCGCTGTCGGCGTTGACCACCACGGCATCGGCCACGAGCTGCTCGCCGCTTTCCAGGCGAAGACCCTTGACCGACCCGCCCGACACGAGGATCTCGCTGACCCCGGCACCGTAGCGGATGGTCCCGCCCCGCGCCGCAATCAGCCGGGCGAAGGCCAGCGCGACGGCGTGCATGCCGCCCTCCACGTACCAGACGCCGTCCTGCTCGACATGGGGCACCAGGATCAAGGTGGCCGGCGCCTGGAAGGGCGACGAGCCGCAGTAGGTCGCGTAGCGGGCGAAGAGCTGGCGCAGCCTCGGGTCGCGGAAGTACCGGCCCAGGGCGCGCCACATTGTGTTGAAGGGCTGCATGCGCCGCAACGCCGAGAAGCCGCCCAGTCCGAAGGCACCGATCAGGCCCGGCAGGCTCGGCCCGGGCCGGCAGAGAAACGGGTCCTTCAGAAGCCCGAACATCTCCGCCGATTCGGCGCAGAAGCGCCGATAGTTGCGCGCCTCCGCCGGCCCGGCGAAAGCCGCGATGGCGTCCTCCGAGCGGGCCTCGTCGGCGAAGAGATCGAGCGTGCTGCCGTCCTGCCAGGCGTGGCGCGCCAGGGTTTCCGCGCGATGCAGGTCGACGTGCGCCTCGAAGCTCTCGCCGATCGCGTCGAACAGCCGTTCGAAGACCCACTTCATCGTGAAGACGGTGGGGCCGGCGTCGAGCTGGCTCGTGCCGACGGCGACCCGGCGCATCTTGCCGCCCGGGCCCGCCGCGCGCTCCAGGACGGTCACATCGAACCCCTGGGCGGCGAGGCGCAGGGCCGCGGCCAGACCGCCCATGCCAGCGCCGATCACTGCAACTTTCTCAGCGGTCATCCACCGATTCCCGACTGTCATGCAAACTTGACATTGATAATGTACATTACTTGTGACAATCTGCCATGACAATTTGCCGAAACAGGCGAATCGCTCGAAGCGACGAGACAGCGGGAGGCGTTTTCATGATTGCCGAGAATCGTATCGAACGAAGTCTCTCTTCGGTCCTGGCCCGCGCCGGCGGGAACGGCGCGCCGCCCCATCTCGCCACGGCGATGCGCTACGCCGTGTTTCCCGGCGGCGCACGGATCCGCCCGAAGCTTTGCCTGGCGGTCGCAGCGAGCTGCGGCGACGACGATCCGGAGACCGCCATGACGGCGGCGATCGCCATCGAGCTGCTGCACTGCGCTTCCCTGGTCCACGACGATCTTCCCTGTTTCGACGACGCCGACCTGCGGCGCGGCCGCCCCTCGGTACACCGGGCCTTCGGCGAGGCGATCGCGGTGCTGGCCGGGGACGCCCTGATCGTCCTGGCCTTCGAGACGCTCTCGCACCGGATCACGCGGGCGCCCGAACGGGTCGCCAGCCTGCTGCGCATCGTCGCCGCCTCGGTCGGCATGCCCTTCGGCATCATCGCCGGCCAGGCCTGGGAATCCGAGCCGGAAGCGATCCTCGCCGACTATCAGCGGGCCAAGACCGGCTCGCTCTTCGCCGCCGCCACGGAGGCGGGCGCGGTCTCGGCGGGCGGCGACGCCACGCTGTGGCGCCTGCTCGGCGAGCGCCTGGGCGAAGCCTATCAGGTCGCCGACGACCTGCAGGACGTCCTCGGCGATCCCGACAAGCTCGGAAAGCCGACCGGCCAGGACGCGACCTTCAACCGACCCAACGCGGTCGCCTACCACGGTGTCGAAGGCGCGACCAGGCACCTCAAGCAGCTGGTCCAGGACGCGGTCGACACGATCCCCCCGAGCCCGGGCACGCTCGCGCTGCGCAAGCTGATCGAAGCCGAATCGAAACGCTTCCTGCCGGCCGAGCTCGCGCTCAACGCGTCCTGACCGATCCGGTCATGGTCGCGACGGATACCGACGGGATCGCGGCTGCCCCCTCCCTCACCCTGATGGACCGGCTCCGCGAGGCGGCGGCGCGGCTGGCCGCCTCGCCCCGCGCGCGGAGTTGGGTCGCCCGCTTCGCGCCGACACGTCCGATCGCGCAGCATCAGGCGCTCGCCCTCTTCGACCTCTGCGCAGGCTTCGTCTATTCCCAGGTGCTTCAGGCCTTCGTCCAGGCGGAGCTGCATGAAAGGCTCCAGGCCGGCCCGCGATCAGCAGCCGAGCTGGCCCGGGCCACGGGCCTCCCCGCGGATGCGATGGAGCGGCTCCTGAAAGCGGCCGCTTCCCTCGGTCTGGCAGGTCGGCGCAGCGGCGGGCGTTACGGGCTCTCGCTGCGCGGCGCGGCGCTGGCCGGCAATCCCGGCGTGGTCGCCATGATCCGCCACCACGCCCTGCTCTACGCCGATCTCGAAGACCCCCTGGCGCTGCTGCGCGACGGCGGCGGAAACACCAGGACCCATCGCTTCTGGTCCTATCTCGCGGCGGACCGGCAAGAGGCGCTGACAGCAGATTCCGCCGCACGCTACAGCGCCCTGATGGCGGCTTCGCAGACCATGATCGCCGACGCCGTGGCGACGGCCTTCCCGTTCCGCGACTACGCCAGCATTCTCGACGTCGGCGGCGGGACCGGCAGGTTCCTGGAGCGCGTCGCGCCCCACGCGCCGCACTCCAGGCTCGCGCTGTTCGATCTGCCGCCGGTGGCCGAGGAGGCCGCGGCCCGACTGGCGCGGGCCGGTCTCGAGCAGCGCATCGTGACCCACGGGGGCGACTTCACCGCGGCCCCCCTGCCCGCCGGCCACGACCTCATCACCCTGGTCCGGGTGGTCTACGACCACGAGGACGAGAAGGTGCTGGCGCTGCTGAAGGCCTGCCGCGCGGCGCTCGGTCCGGAGGGCGCGCTGCTGGTCGCCGAGCCCATGGCCGCCCCGGGCTCCGGCGCCAGGATCGCGGACTCCTACTTCAACTTCTACCTGCTGGCGATGGGTTCCGGCAGAACCAGGAGCCCCGAGGAGCACGCCGCCCTGCTGCGTCGTGCCGGCTTCACGCGCATCCGCGAGGCGCGGAGCGACATGCCCGTCCTGACACGGATGGTGCTCGCCAGGCCCTGAAACCGGCGCCCTGGGTGTTCAATTACCTTGACAATTACTAGTGTAAATTTAGACTGACAATCGACCGCCTCAGCATCCGATGCCTGTGGCGGTCCAAGACGAACTTCGACAGGGTCAGCGATGGAAACCACCGCCGTCGTCCTCCAGAAACCGGGCCACCTGAGCCTGGCCGCGCTGCCGCTGACGGCGCCTTCGGCGGAAGACGTGGTGGTCGACATCAAGTGGAGCGGCATCAGCACCGGAACCGAGCGGCTTTTGTGGTCCGGCCGTATGCCCGACTTCCCGGGCATGGGCTATCCGCTGGTCCCCGGCTACGAGTCGGTGGGCGAGGTGGCGGAAGCCGGAGCTAAGTCCGGCCGCCGGGCGGGCGACACGGTCTTCGTCCCCGGGGCGCAGTGCTACGGCGCGGTGCGCGGCCTGTTCGGCGGCGCCTCGAGCCGGGTCGTCACGCCGGGCCAGCGGACCGTCGCCGTCGACCCGGCGCTGGCCGAGGACGGCGTGCTCCTCGCGCTGGCGGCGACGGCCCGCCACGCCATTGCCGGCGGAGACCGCCTGCCCGACCTGATCGTCGGCCACGGCGTGCTCGGCCGGCTGCTCGCCCGATTGACCTTGTCGCTGGGCGGCGCCGCGCCCACGGTGTGGGAGACCGAGCCCAAGCGCCTCGCCGGCGGCCTCGGCTACCCCGTCTGCCTTCCCGAGCAGGACGAGCGCCGGGACTACACCTCGGTTTACGACGCCAGCGGGAACGCGGCGTTGATCGACGATCTGATCCAGCGGCTCGCCCTCGGCGGCGAGATCGTGTTGGCCGGGTTCTACGAGCAGCGGCCCTCGTTCGACTTCCCGCCCGCCTTCATGCGCGAGGCGCGGCTACGCGTCGCCGCCGAATGGCGGCCCGAGGACATGACCGCGGTGCGCGGCCTGGTCGATGACGGACGCTTGTCCCTGGCCGGGCTGGTGACCCACCGCGAGACCTTCGAGAACGCCGCTGAGGCCTATCCCGTGGCCTTCGGCGAGCCGGACTGCCTGAAAATGATTCTGGACTGGAGGGGGGCCGCATGAGCCAACAGAACCTCGCCGCGGCGGCAGAGGAGAGCCGGACCAAGGCGTTGCGCGCCGAGGCCGCGACCGAGCCGGACCCGGTTCCCGCCGGCGCCGCCAGCAAGGACACCCAGATCATCGCGATCTACGGCAAGGGCGGCATCGGCAAGAGCTTCACCCTGTCGAACCTCAGCTACATGATGGCCCAGCAGGGCAAGAAGGTCCTGCTGATCGGCTGCGACCCGAAGAGCGACACCACGTCGATGCTGTTCGGCGGGCGCAGCGTGCCGACCATCATCGAGACCTCGAGCCGCAAGAAGGAAGCCGGCGAGGAGGTCGCGATCGGCGATGTCTGCTTCGTGCGCGAGGGCGTCTACGCCATGGAGCTTGGCGGCCCCGAGGTCGGCCGCGGCTGCGGCGGCCGGGGCATCATTCACGGCTTCGAGCTGCTGGAGAAGCTGGGGTTCCACGACTGGGACTTCGACTACGTGCTGCTCGACTTCCTGGGCGACGTGGTCTGCGGCGGCTTCGGCCTGCCGATCGCGCGAGACATGTGCCAGAAAGTCATCGTCGTCGGCTCCAACGACCTGCAGTCACTCTACGTCGCCAACAACGTCTGCTCCGCGGTCGAGTACTTCCGCAAGCTGGGCGGCAACGTCGGCGTTGCCGGCATGGTGATCAACAAGGACGACGGGACCGGCGAGGCCCAGGCCTTCGCCCAGGCGGTCGACATCCCGGTGCTCTCCGCCATTCCGGCCGACGAGGACATCCGGCGCAAGAGCGCGAACTACGAGATCATCGGCAAGCCGGGCGGCGATTGGGGCCCGATCTTCGAGGACCTGGCCGTCAACGTCGCGGAGGCCCCGCCCCTGCAGCCGGCGCCGCTTAGCCAGGACGACCTGCTCGGCCTGTTCTCCAGCGAGGAGACCGGCCGCGACGTCGAGCTGCAACCGGCCAAGCTGGAAGACATGTGCGCGTCGCCCAGCGTGCTCAAGAAAGAGTCCCTCGAAGTCGTCTACGACACGGCTTGAGGCAGGCGAACGACAAGAAGAGAGGCGAAGAGATCGAGAGATCCATGACAGACGGTCTGATGCAGCAGGAAGCAAGGGACGAGAGCCCCGCCGGCGAGTCCGACGGGCTCGGCTGCCACGCCGGCGCCGACGAGATGCGCGCGGCGGCCGAAAAGGCCGGCAAGAGCGAGATTCTCGACCGCTACGCCGAGGACTACCCCCTCGGCCCCCACGACAAGCCGCAGTCCATGTGCCCCGCCTTCGGGTCGCTCAGGGTCGGCTTGCGCATGCGGCGCACCGCCTCGGTGCTGTGCGGCTCGGCCTGCTGTGTCTACGGCCTGACCTTCACCTCGCACTTTTACGGCGCCCGCCGGACCGTGGGCTACGTGCCCTTCAACTCCGAGACCCTGGTCACCGGCAAGCTCTACGAGGATATCCGCGACGCGGTCCACGAGCTGGCCGATCCCGAGCACTACGACGTCGTGGTCGTGACCAACCTCTGCGTCCCGACGGCCTCGGGCGTTCCGCTGAAGATGCTGCCGAAGGAGATCAACGGGGTGCGCATCGTCGGCATCGACGTGCCGGGCTTCGGCGTGCCGACCCACGCCGAGGCCAAGGACGTCCTGGCCGGCGCCATGCTCAACTACGCCCGCACGGAAGCGGAACAGGGCCCGGTCCAGGCGCCCAAGGGCGGCGTCAGCGACAAGCCGACGATCACGCTGCTGGGCGAGATGTTCCCCGCCGATCCGGTCGGCATCGGCCAGTTGCTGGCGCCGATGGGCCTCGCCGCCGGCCCCGTCGTGCCGACCCGGGAGTGGCGCGAGCTCTACGCCGCGCTCGACTGCGCCGCGGTGGCGGCGCTCCACCCCTTCTACACCAGCGCCTGCAGGGAATTCGAGGCGGCCGGACGGACCATCGTCGGCTCCGCGCCGGTCGGCCACGACGGCACCGCGCTCTGGCTGGACGCCATCGGCAACGCCTGCGGGATCGCCAAGCGCCAGATCGCCGCGGCCAAGAACGCCGCCCTGCCCGCCATCGCGGGCGCCCTCGCCGCGGCGCCGATCAAGGCCCGGGTCACGCTGTCCGGCTACGAGGGCTCGGAACTGCTGGTCGCCCGGCTCCTGGTCGAATCCGGCGCCGAGGTCAACTACGTCGGCACCGCTTGCCCGCGCACGCCGTGGAACGAAGCGGACCGGCAGTGGCTCGAGGCCCACGGCGTCGAGGTCACGTTCCGCGCCTCGCTGGAACAGGACCTGGCGGCGGTCGCCGCGTTCAAGCCCGACGTGGCCGTCGGCACTACGCCCGTGGTGCAGAAGGCCAAGGAGCTGGCGATCCCGGCGCTCTACTTCACCAACCTGATCTCGGCGCGCCCCCTGATGGGCGTCGCCGGCGCCGGCGTGCTCGGCCAGCTGATCAACGGCGCGGTCGCCAACCAGGGCCGCTTCGACCGGATGAAGGCCTTCTTCGAGGACGTCGGCATGGGCGACACGGCCGGCATCTGGGAAGACGTGCCGGCCGACCGGAGCGCCTACCGGGAGCGGAACGCGGCCCAGCGCGCCAAGGCGGCCAAGGCGCGCCAGAGCGACAAGGTCGAGGGGGCGGTCGGATGCTGATCCTGGACCACGACCGCGCCGGCGGCTACTGGGGCTCGGTCTACGTCTTCACGGCGATCAAGGGCTTGCAGGTGATCATCGACGGGCCGGTCGGCTGCGAGAACCTGCCGGTCACCTCGGTGCTGCACTACACCGACGCCCTGCCGCCCCACGAGCTGCCCATCGTCGTGACCGGCCTAGCCGAGGAGGAGCTGGGGCAGACCGGCACCGAGAACGCCATGCGCCGGGCGCACACCGCGCTCGATCCAGACCTGCCGGCGGTCGTGGTGACCGGATCGATCGCCGAGATGATCGGCGGCGGCGTAACGCCCGAGGGCACCGGCATCCACCGCTTCCTGCCGCGCACGATCGACGAGGACCAGTGGCAAAGCGCGGACCGCGCGCTCTTCTGGCTCTGGTCCGAGTACGGCGCCAAGAAAGGCCGCATGCCCAAGGCGAAGAAGCGGCCCGAGGGCGCCAAGCCGCGGGTCAACATCATCGGGCCGAGCTACGGCATGTTCAACATGCCCTCGGACCTGGCCGAGATCCGCCGCCTGGTCGAGGGCATCGGCGCCGAGATCAACCTGGTCTTTCCGCTCGGCAGCCACCTGAGCGAAGTCGCCCGCCTGGTCGACGCCGACGTCAACGTCTGCCTCTACCGGGAGTTCGGCCGCATGCTCTGCGAGGCGCTCGGGAAGCCCTACCTGCAGGCGCCGATCGGCCTCGACTCCACGACCCGCTTCCTGCGCAGCCTGGGCGAACTGCTGGGGCTCGACCCGGAGCCCTTCATCCAGCGCGAGAAGCACACCACGATCAAGCCGGTCTGGGACCTCTGGCGCTCGGTGACCCAGGACTTCTTCGGCACCGCCAGCTTCGGCATCGCCGCCGGCGAGACCTACGCGCGGGGGGTGCGCAACTTCCTGGAAGGCGATCTCGGCCTGCCCTGCAGCTTCGCCTTCGCCCGTCAGGCCGGGAGCAAGACGGACAACGAGGCGGTGCGCAAGGCGGTCCAAGAGAAGACGCCACTGGTGCTGTTCGGCAGCTACAACGAGCGCATGTACCTGGCCGAGACCGGCGGCCGGGCGGTCTACATACCGGCCTCCTTCCCCGGCACCATGATCCGGCGCCATACGGGCACGCCCTTCATGGGCTACGCCGGCGCGACCTACCTGGTGCAGGAAGTCTGCAACGCGCTGTTCGACGCGCTGTTTCACATCCTCCCGCTGGGCAGCGACCTGGACAAGGCCGAGGCGACCCCGGCCCGCGTGCACCGCGAGCTGCCGTGGGACGCCGAGGCCCAGGCCGCGCTGAGCCGGCTGCTCGAGGCCCATCCGGTGCTGACGCGCATCTCGGCGGCCAAGCGGCTGCGCGACGCGGCCGAGCGCTGGGCGCGCATCGGCGGCCTGGACACGGTGACCACCGCTTGCCTGGACCGGGCCCGCCTCTCGCTGGTCGAGGGGACGGCAGCATGACACGACCCGACAAGAGAATTCGCCCGCGGTCCGCGGGCGTCCGATCCGCCGCGAAGGGCTCGCCCTTCCGGAGGCCCTGGCCGCGTAGGGTTTATGCGGCAACGGCCGAAAGGCCACTTTGTAAGGAGGTAAAGTGATGGCTGACGAGTCTCTGTCAGGCCTTACCCCCAACGAAGCCAAGGAGTTCCACCGGTACTACATGCAAGGCCTCGTGCTGTTCACGGCGATCGCCATTTTCGCCCATTTCCTCGTTTGGATTTGGCGGCCTTGGTTCCACCCGGAAAAGATGTCCTCGGCTTCGGACGTGCTGCCTAGCGCGACGACCACCCTGATGTCCCTAATTGGATAGGAGGAGAGAACAATGTGGCGAATCTGGCTCGTGTTCGACCCTCGCAGAGTGTTGGTCGTGCAAGGCGTGTTCCTCTTTTCGCTTGCGGCAATGATCCACTTCATCCTGTTGAGCACCGAAAGGTTCAACTGGCTGATGAATCCGTAAGCGCGAAAAGGGAGCGCAAGAGAACCGCGGTCCGGGTGCCGTCTCACCGGATCGCATCCTGGTACCGCGGTTTCTCTGGTAACGGTCAGCGGGCGGAGCCGACTCAACCTGAGAAGGCTTCCCCGCTGCACCGCAGGTTTAGGGAACGAGATCGGAGGCCCCTCCGGGGAGATACCAACCATGGCCATGCTCGACTTCGAAAAGAAGTACCGCGTTCGCGGCGGCACTCTGGTCGGCGGTGACCTGTTCGACTTCTGGATCGGGCCCTTCTATGTCGGCTTCTTCGGCGTCTTGGGCCTGTTCTTCACGGTGCTCGGCACAGTGCTGATCATCTACGGGGCGTCGATGGGCCCGACCTGGAATGTCTGGCGGATCAACATCGCGCCGCCCGACCTGTCCTATGGACTGGCGCTGGCGCCGCTGGCCGAGGGCGGCCTCTGGCAGGTGATCACGATCTGCGCGATCGGCTCCTTCGGCTGCTGGGCCCTGCGCGAGGTCGAGATCTCGCGCAAGCTGGGCATGGGCCTCCACGTGCCCTTCGCCTTCTCGGTCGCGATCTTCGCCTACGTCACCCTGGTGGTCATCCGCCCAGTGCTGCTCGGCGCCTGGGGCCACGGCTTCCCCTACGGCATCCTGAGCCACCTCGACTGGGTCTCGAACGTCGGCTACCAGTACCTGCACTTCCACTACAACCCGGCGCATATGATCGCCGTGACGTTCTTCTTCACGACCTGCCTCGCGCTCGCGCTCCACGGCGGTCTCATTCTCTCGTCGACCAACCCGGCCGACGGCGAGCCGGTCAAGACCGCCGAACACGAAAACAGCTTCTTCCGCGACTCGATCGGCTACTCGATCGGCACCTTGGGCATCCACCGCCTCGGCCTCTTCCTGGCGCTTTCGTCGGGCTTCTGGAGCGCGGTCTGCATCGTGATCAGCGGGCCCTTCTGGACCGCGGGCTGGCCGTCCTGGTGGAACTGGTGGCTGGACCTGCCGATCTGGAGCTAAGGAAAAAAGCCATGCCGGAATATCAGAACATCTTCACCACCGTGCAGGTCCACGGCGCACCCGACCTCGGGGTCGACATGAACACCGGCGCCTGGAAGCGCGGCAGACAGACCTGGGGCTCGTACCTGGCCGGCAAGTTCGGCGACGCGCAGATCGGGCCGCTCTACCTCGGCGGCCTGGGAGTCGCCTCGATCATGTGCGGCACGATCGCCTTCGTCACCATCGGGCTCAACATGCTGGCCTCGGTCGGCTGGGACCCGGTCCAGTTCGTGCGCCAGCTGTTCTGGCTCTCGCTCGACCCGCCGGCACCGGAGTACGGCCTCTCCTTCCCGCCCATGCGGGAAGGCGGCTGGTTCCTGGTCACCGGCGCGTTCCTGACCGCCTCGGTCCTGCTCTGGTGGGCGCGCCTCTACACCCGAGCGAAGGCGCTCGGCATGGGCACCCACATCCCCTGGGCCTTCGCCTCGGCGATCTGGCTGTTCCTCGTGCTCGGCCTGATCCGGCCGATCCTGATGGGCAGCTGGGCCGAGGCCGTGCCCTACGGCATCTTCCCGCACCTCGACTGGACCGCGGCCTTCTCGATCCGCTACGGCAACCTCTTCTACAACCCCTTCCACATGCTCTCGATCGTGTTCCTCTACGGCTCGGCCCTGCTGTTCGCTATGCACGGGGCGACGATCCTGGCGGTCAGCCGCTACGGTGGCGACCGTGAGATCGAGCAGATCGTCGACCGCGGCACGGCCTCGGAGCGCGCGGCCCTGTTCTGGCGCTGGACCATGGGCTTCAACGCGACCATGGAATCGATCCACCGCTGGGCCTGGTGGTTCGCCGTGCTCACCACGCTGACCGGCGGGATCGGCATCCTCTTGACCGGCACCGTCGTGGACAACTGGTACCTCTGGGGCGTCAAGCACGGTATTGCCCCGGCCTACCCCGACGTCTGGGGCGACATGGCCGATCCGGCCGCAACGGGAGGGAACTGATCATGAAGGACCTCTGGATCGTCGCCATCCCCTTCGTCTTCGTGCTGGTGCTGGCGGCCAACGCGAACTGGGACTTGCCGCCGATCGACTCGACGCAGACCGGCTTCCGCGGCGTCGGCATGGTGCATGTCGAGAACCCGCGGACCGCCGCGAAGCTGGCCGAGCGAAACCAGCCGCCCGAGTCCTACGGCCCGGTCGAGCCGGGCGGCCCGCCGGCGCGCGAGGTCTACGAGAACGTCAAGGTCCTGGGCGATCTCTCCGAGGACCAGTTCAACCACCTGATGGCCTCGATCACGCAGTGGGTCTCGCCGGAGCAGGGCTGCGAGTACTGCCACAACCTCGAGAACCTCGCCTCCGACGAGGTCTACACGAAGCTGGTCTCCCGCCGCATGATCCAGATGACGCAGGCGATCAACAGCGAATGGGACGCGCACGTCGGTGGGGCGGGAGTCAACTGCTACACCTGCCACCGGGGCCTGAACGTGCCGGAATACATCTGGTTCAACGAGGACCACCAGCCGGCGGCCACCGGCGGCTTCGCGGCCAACCGGAACAACCAGAACCTGGCCGTGCCCATCACCGGCTCTTCATCGCTGCCCTACGACGCCCTGCAGCGCCTTCTGACCAAGGACGACGTGGAGATCCGCATCGCCGGCCTCAACGCCCTGCCCTACTTCGGCGAGGAGGGCGTCGCGATCCAGGACACCGAGGTCACCTACTCGCTGATGATCCACATGTCGGAGAGCCTGGGCGTCAACTGCACCTACTGCCACAACAGCCGCGCCTTCTGGGACTGGGAGCAGAGCAGCCCGGCGCGCATGACCGCCTGGCACGGCATCGAGATGGTGCAGAACATCAACGAGGCATATCTCATTCCGCTCCGCCCGACCTATCCCGACTACCGGCTCGGACCCAAGGGCGATGCGCCCAAGGCGATGTGCTCGACCTGCCACCAGGGCATCGCCAAGCCGCTCTACGGCGCCAACGCCCTGGAGGACCATCCCGAACTGGGGCAGCCCTTGCAGTGAGGTGACTTAGAAGTTCACATCTTGCCCCCCAACTTGTCCAAGGGGGTCCCGTTCGGGGCCTCCTTGTTTTTCTTTCGATTCGCCGCCGGGGGACTCGGGTGTTGACGCCGGTCCCGCCCCTCATGCACAAATCGGAGACCGCCGCCAAGGCACACGCTCCCGCCCGGAGATCCGCCATGCGCCTCGCTTTCCTTGCCGGGCTTCTCGTCCTGCTCGCCGCCTGCGAGCCGGAAACCGAGCCCGAGAACGAGCGGTGGCGGCCTGTCGACTTCAAGGAGCAGTTTCTCACGCCCGACGGAGAACCCGAGCTGACGAGCTCGAGATCCCTCTACGTGCCGGTCTATTCGAGCGTACTGACCGGGCAAGGCGCGCCGGCGACGGAATTGGCGGCCACCCTGGCGATCCGCAACACCGATCCGGACAGCACGATCTTCGTGACCCAGGTCGCCTACTACAACACCGCCGGAGACCTGATCCAGGTCTTCTTGGACGAGACCAAGGGCCTGGCGCCCCTTGCTTCCGCGTTGCTCGTGATCGACGTCGCCGACCGGCGCGGCGGGACCGGCGCAAACTTCATCGTGAAGTGGGGCGCCGAAGGCCCGGTCAACGATCCGATCGTCGAGACGATCATGATCGGCGGCTCTGGCCCCCGAGGCTTCTCCTTCTCCAGCCCTGCCAAAACGATCGAGACCCCGGCGCAATAGTGGCGCCCGCCCCCGGTGGCCTTCACCGAATGACATCAACTTGTTAGAGCAGATTCACCGGGTTTGATGGATCGCCTCCGGCGATTCAGTCAAACCCGGATCTGCTCTAGCGCCGGATCGGCCGGCTGCGCTAACGAAGGCTTCAAACTATTGGGGAATCTTGCTTTCCGGGAGTTTTCCCGATCACGACACCAGCGGATGAGGCGGAGAATTGGGCCGATCCGGTCTAGCCTTGGCGGGCGCGCACGGTCTCGCGGCCGCGGTCGTGCTGGCACCGCTGTTTCTGGTGCCGGTGCCGCCCCTGGCCGACTACCTGACGACGGTCGCCCGCATGTGGGTGCTGGCCAACGCCGACGGGGATCCCACCCTCGCGGCCAACTACGCGGTCTTCTGGGGCTACTTCCCCTATATGGCGACAGACCTGCTGCTGGCGCCGGTGATGCGCTGGCTGCCGCCCTTGGAGGCCGGGCGCCTGTTCCTCGCCGTCGTCGCGATCACGGCCGCCGCGGGGCCGATCCTGCTGAACCGGGTGCTGACCGGCCGCTTCGCCTGGTGGCCGCTGGCGGCCTGGCTGCTGGTCTACCACCACGTCTTCTTCTGGGGCTTCCTCAACTACCTGCTGGCGGCGTCCTTCGCCATGCTGGCCTTCGCCGCCTGGCTGGCGAGCGAGCGCTGGCCCGCCGTCCTGCGCTGGGCCGCCTTCTGTACGGCCACGGCCCTCCTGGTGACCTTTCACCTCTTCGCCTGGGGCGCCTACGGCCTGATGATCGCCGGCTATGAATGGCACAAGCTCCGCCAGGCAGGCCTCGACGTCCGGCGTCTGGCGCTCGCCTTCAGCCCCTTCGCCGTCTCTCTGCTACCGTGGCTGCTGCTGCCCTCGCCGACTCCGGGACAGGCCGACCTCGTGCTGCCCATCCACCACACCGACTACGGCGGTTTCCGCGACCGTCTCGAGGCCCTGCTGGCGCCGGTCTCGTTTCACCAGCTGTCCGGAGACTTCGTGCTGGCGATCACCTGCGCCCTCTTCTTCTACTGGGCGGTCCGCAGCGGCCGCCTGTCGGTCGACCCGCGGCTGATCGCCCCGCTGGTGCTCCTGACCGTGGCGGCGCTGGCCATGCCGCAGATCCTCTTCGATATCTGGGGCACCCATCTCAGGCTGCCGACCCTGATCCTGCCGCTGCTGGTCGGCGCGGCCAGCCTGAGCCTGCCGGGCCGCCGCGCGGCCGGCCTGCTCCTGGCCGCGGGCGCGGCCGTGCTGCTGATCCGGACCGGGGACATGGCGCTCGAGTGGCGGCGATGCCAGGGGCCCTTCGCCGAAGTCCGGGCCGCCCTGGCGGAGATCCCGAGCGGCGTCCGTCTCGCCTCGGTGATCGAACCCGATGAAGGCGCGCCGCCCTGCTTCACCCGGGCGGTCTTCGACAACATCTCGGCCTTCGCGGTGCTCGACCGCCGCGCCTTCGACGCCACGATGTTCGAGACCTCGACGGTCTTCCCGGCGGCGCGTCACCGCGACCTCAACGAGGCCTTCGATCACCTCAGCCTGAACCGGCGGATGCGCCTCGAGGATCCGCGCCTGGCGCCTCTCCTCGACCGGCCCGACTACCTCCTGCACCTCCATTTCGGCAGCGGACCGGCGCGTCCGCCCGCCATCCTGGAGGCCCTGCGCAACGGCGGGTACTTTACGCTCTACCGGGTTGAGCGCGACACGCCGGCCGCGCCGGTGCCGGGCACCGCGGCCTTGCCCTCCAAGAGCTGAGGCCGGGTCCATAGCGGACGTTCCGTGGGCGCGCCACGAAAGCCCTTCCCGCCGGTCGACGAGATATTGATGATGCGCCCCCCGCGCCCCTGCTCCACCATTTGGCGGGCGGCTCGCTGGAGTCCATAAAGAGCCGCTTGACCATCAATGGGCGTCATGAGCTGCGCTTTGGTACGTCCGTTCAGCGAAGTATAGGGGTCGAAGAGCGACCGCGTGTCCGCGGCGCTTCCGTTCCAGTGTATGGGCCTTGTGAAGCCGGTATTACCACTCAACCCGCATAGCTGCCTTCGGATCTGGGCAGTGGATTTGGTCGCGTCCTGGGAATATCCTTTCCGGTGGTCGGCTTTGGTTCCCTGATGGGCAGGGGACCCAGCGTGCCAATTTCTGGGGGCCGGCGATGTGTGCGCAGTTGTTGCGGAACGAGGCACCAGAACTCGCGGCTCTGGATGGTGCCGATGTCTTCGTTTTGGTCGACAATGTCAGCGATGGCCTCTCGTCTGTGCCCGAGGGCGTCACGACCGAACTGGATAACTTGATCGCGGAAGAATTCACTGGCGACGGCTTGTGTTTCGCGTGCTTCGGAATTTCCTTGATTGTGGCCGGTAGAATCGGGGATCAGGTGCGTACTGTCTTGTTCGACGGCGGCCCGAACGGCTACGCGGTCGAACACAATGCGCCTCGGTTGGGAATCGATATGGGCATGATCGAGGCCGTTGTTCTATCCCACGGGCATATCGACCATGCTGGCGGCCTTCCGGCGGCAATCAGAATGATCTCTGCGGCCAACGGCGGGAACCGGGTGCCGGTGCATGTCAATCCGGAGATGTTTTCGCACCGTGGCGAACGCCTCGACGACGGCAGCGTGCATCTGCTCGAGGACATTCCAACCGTCGAGGCCCTCGAAGAAGCTGGCGGTCAAGTGGAGAACAACGTCGAGGCGCGCCTCCTGCTGGACGGTACGTTCTACTTGAGCGGTGAGATTCCCAGGACGACATCCTATGAAAAGGGCCTTCCAGCTCAGGTGAGGCGCAATCCAGCCGGCACGGATTGGGAACCCGATCCCTGGGTTATGGACGAGCGCTACCTGGCCCTCAACGTGCGCGACAAGGGTATCATGGTCTTTACGGCCTGTTCCCACGCCGGACTCATCAACGTCTTGAGGAACGCGCGCGACACCTTTGCGCCGACACCGCTTTACGGCGTCATGGGTGGATTTCATCTGGCGGGAAAAACCTTCGAAGCGATCATTCCGGAAACAGTGCGCGACCTCGAGGAGTTCGATCTGAAGGTCATCGTGCCCGGGCATTGCACCGGTTGGCGTGCGGTCCATCGCATGGTCGACACCTTCGGGGAGTCGGTGGTTCTGCCGTCCGCCGTTGGTCGCCGACACCAATATTGAAAGCACATTCCTCTGAGACTGAAGCTGTCTGATTGACCGCGCCGGAAGAGACCCTGGGGCCGAAAAGCGGACACGGCCGCATCAAATTCTAAGGCCGGGGCCGGACTGGACGCGCCCCCTTCATCCGCTGTCACACCCACACATCAGCAACCGCACCAGCAGGTGAGCAGAGGCAGCGTTTTGCTTCCTCCGGAGCAGCACTACGAGGCTACTCCGGCAGTCCCGCCTTGCGCAGGGCCTCTCGATAGTGGTTCATGTCGACCGTATTCACGAAGGGCTTCCGACTGCTCAGGCTATCCACCGTGGCATCGGGAACGAGTTTCAGGGTTTCCTTCACCTCGACACGGGCCTCTTCCAGCCGGCCCAGTTGTGCGTAGCTGGCGGCCAGCACCGCGCGACTGTCCGGCGTGTGATGATTCACGTTCCTGATAGCCGAGATCGCCTCCTCGTAGCTCCGTGCCGTAAACGCCGCGTTGCCCAAGACCCGATCGTACCATTCCGGATGATGGGGATTGAGGCGCATCGCCTTCCTGATCAGTCTCACGCCCTCCTGGGCGTCGATGCCCAGATAGGCCAGGTTCAGTCCCCAGTTCGCCAGGATGTCGGCATTGTTCGGATTGAGGGCGAGGGCCTTGTCGTACTCGGCTCTCGTACGTTCGTGCTCGCCTCTATAAATGTGGGCTTCGGCAACAGCCCAGTGGGCCTCGGCGTCGGAAGCGTCGAGGGCAACCGCCGTTCTTGCCGCCTCCAAGGCCTGCTCGAGCGACCTGGCCGGCGCGTCGCTCCATCCGAAGAGGTATTCCTGGAAGTGGGTCCAGGCCAAGGCGACGTAAGGCCGGGCAAACTTCGGATCCAACTCGATCGCTCGGTTGAGGAACTCGTGCGCGAGCAGAGTGTCCTCGCGGGTGTAGCGATGCTTGTGCTGGACGCCGAGCAGGTAGCTCTCGTAGGCGCCCAGGTCCGAGGTCGGCTTGCGCCTGGCAAGCTTTGTGGCGGCCTCCGCCAGCTCTCCTTCGTTGCCGCCCAGTCTGGCGACGATCGCCTGGGTCACCTCGTCCTGCACGGCGAAGATGTCGGACCGGTCGCGGTCATAGCGCTCGGCCCACAAGTGCTTTCCGGTCAGGGCGTCGACCAGCTGCGCCGTGATCCTTATCCGGTCGGCCGAACCCTGCACGCTGCCCTCCAGCACGTATCGAACCCCCAGGTCTTCGGCCACTTGCTGCACCTTCACGGGCTTGCCCTTGTAGGTGAACACCGAGTTGCGGGCGATGACGAAGAGATCGCTGAAACGCGACAGTTCGGTGATGATGTTCTCCGTGAGCGCGTCGACGAAAAGGTCCTGCTCGGCGTCGCCGCCCAGGTTGTCGAACGGCAGCACGGCGACGGAGGGCTTGTCGGGCAGCGGGAAGGCCATGCGCGTGACCGAGGCAGGCTCCACAGCGGGCGCCCATGGTTGCCACCAGAGCCCGCCGGCGCCGGCGAGGACAGCGGCTACGGCCGCCGCCGCGGCCCACCGCCATGGCCTTCTGCCCGGCCGCTTCGGCGCCACCGCGCCACTTGCGGCCGCGGGGTCGAGCAGGACGCGATAGGCCCGGACCGGCTCGGGGATGTTCTTGACCTCCTGCTCGCCGAGATCCTCGAGGCCCAGCGGCAGCTTGTTCCTGACCTCGTCGTAGACCTTGCCGGAAATGCAGATCCCCCCGGGCTCGGCCAGACCTTCCAGCCGCACCGTGACGTTGACGTCGTTGCCGTAGATGTCGTCCTCGTCGACGATGATGTCGCCGATGTTGATCCCGATCCGGAAGTCGATCCGCCGATCCTCCGGAACCGCAGCGTTCCGCTCCACCATGGCGCGCTGGACGTCGACCGCGAAACCGACCGCTTCGACGACGCTGGCGAACTCCATGAGGGCGCCGTCGCCGGTCAGCTTCACGGTGCGGCCGTGATACTCGGCCGTCTTGGGGTCGAGCAGCTCCTTGCGATGGGCCTTGAGTTGCGCGTGGGTCCCCGCCTCGTCGACCGCCATGAGCCGGCTGTAGCCGACGACGTCAGCGGACAGGATCGTGGTCAGCCGCCGCTCTTCGTTCGGTTCCACGGGGGAACCTCCTCACCCATGGGAACGCGCTACACCTCAGAGATTAGAACCAAATGCCCGCGCGACGGAAGCACGCAGTTTTAGGAGCCGTCGGAGAGGCTAACGCGCGCCGGCCTTGGCCGTCTCAGCAGAGCCCCTTCAAACCCTTGATGTGATCGACGCCCAGACCGCAGCATCCGCCGATTACCTGCACGCCGCGGTCCAGCCAGGACCTGACATGGGCGGCGTAGTCTTCGGGCGATACCGTCGCATCGTAGACGCAGACGTCGCCGTGCCACCGGGCGGAATGGGCATAGACGCCGAGCGGGCCCGACCAATGGCCGGCCGCGACGTCGAGACAGGCGTCGATATGCTCCACTTCCGTATGCATGATGCTGACCAGCGGCACGTTCCTGTCCTTGATCGCGTCCAGCGCCTCGGCAAGCGAGCCGCCGCGCAGCAGCGCCATCACGCCGGAGGCGTCGGGTTCGCAGGACAGGCCGACCCAGACCGGCAGGCCGCTCGCCTGGCTGGCCTCGAGCGTGACCAGCAGGCTGTCGATATCGACCATCATTTCCAGCATCAGCAGGTCGGCGCCGGCCTCGGCCATGATCGAAGCCTGTTCCTCGGCGCCGCCGCGCAGGTCCTCGGGCGCGGACCAGTTTCCCGCCCAGGACCAGTAGGAGAGTCCGCCGGCGACCAGAACGTCGGGCGTCTGCATGCGCTCGCGCGCCTCGATTGCCAACTCCACGCCGCGGCGGTTGAGCGCCTCGAAGCGGTCCTCGACACCGGCATCGCGCAGGGCGTGCCGGTGCGTCGCGAAGGTGTTCGCGATGACGATCTCGGCGCCCTCACGGATGTAGTCTTCGTGAACCGAGCGCAGGACATCCGGATGGCTGAGCGCGCCGCCGCCGTTCCAGGCGTTCTCCAGCTGCGGCACGCCGCGCCGCTCGATCTCCGTGCCCGTCGCGCCATCGATCAGGATCCTTTCGCCCCGCGCGATTCGCGCCATCAATCGATCGTATCGGCCCACGTCCGGCTCCCCCTTCACCCCCGGCTACCCCGCGGGCACGATATGCGAGGTCGGACGCGCGTGAAAGGTCAGACGACCGATACTCGCCGGGAACACCTGTTAGCCCGGCCTAAGCATGCTAAATACGAGCGGAGCTCGAAATTTCACAAGATCCCGCTGCCAAAATTGGAACCCGCAGCGGTTAGGGAGGAAACCATGGAGCTTTTCGCTGATCCGATCACCGTGAACTGCCGCAAGGTGCTCGCCGGCATGACGATGCTGGGCGCCGACTACACCCTGACCAAGATCGACTACTTCAAAGGCGAGCAGAAATCGCCTGAGTATGTCGCGGTCAATCCGATGGCGACGATACCGGCGATGCGGGATGGCGACCTGGTGCTGACTGAATCGAACTCGATTCTCCAGTACGTCGCTGACAAGCTTGGCAAAGCCGACGCCTATCCGTCAGATCTGACGACCCGCGCCGACATCAACCGCTGGCTCCTGTGGGAGTGCGGCCAGTGGTTCCCGAGCTGCTATGTCTACCTGGTCGAGAACTGCGTGAAGCCGCTCCTGGGCGCCGAGACCGATCAGTCGGTGCTGGACGGCGAGGCCGACAACTTCCACAAGTTAGCTGGCATCCTCGACGCACGGTTGGCGAACAGTACTTATATCTGCGGTGAAACGCCGACCATCGCCGATGTCGCGGTCGCGGCCCCGATGCATCTTCACGGCTGGATGAAGCTGCCGCTCGAGAACCACCCCAACATCCGCCGCTGGATCGCCGATATTGAGGCCCAGCCTTGGTGGAAGGCGACCCATGTCGGCGAAGGCTTTATTGCAGCAGAGGCGGCCTGAATCTGTGGTTACCTGCGAAGGTTGATCGACCGGCGCGTGTGTTTGCGCCGCACCTGAACCACGCGGTGGCCAGCGTGCAGGCGACCGCCGCTGTGGATCAATGCAAACCGCCCGTAACATCTAGGACGGGTGAAGGAAGTGTTTCGTCCTTCTGCCGGAGGAACTAATGACCGAAAGGGACCTATCGGGACGGATCGCCCTTGTCACTGGCGGGTCCCGCGGCATTGGCCGAGCAATCTGCCGCCGGCTGGCACAGGCCGGGGCCTGGGTTGCGGTGAACTACACATCCAACGAGGACGCGGCGACGGAGACCCTCGCAGCGATCGTCGATCAGGGTGGCGATGGCAGCATCTTCAAGGCCGATGTGTCGTCGTACGACCATACCGATGCGATGTTCAGCGAAATCGAGACGGCAAAGGGGCCCGTCGATCTGTTGGTGACGAATGCCGGTATCGCGTCATTTCAGGACAATATCGACATGTCGATCGACCTTTGGCGGCGCATCCTTGCAGTGAACCTCGACGGCACATTCCATTGTGTCTGGCGCGCAAAGCAGGCGATGCTGGAGCGCGGCGAAGGACGCATCGTCTGCATCTCCTCGATCAACGGAGTCGCGCCCTCCACCATCAGGCCGGATAGGCTGATCGCCTACGGGACATCGAAGTCCGCAGTGATCGGCTTCTCTCGGAACTGCGCGATGGCCCTCGGGCCGTCCATTCGGGTCAACTGCGTGGCTCCGGGGCTGATTGACACAGACATGACCAGCGAAATGAGCGACGAAGTGCGCCAGCGCATCATCGCAAGCACGCCCGCGCGCCGGAGCGGGAAGCCCGAGGACATCGCCGAGCTGACCTACTTCTTGCTGAGCGACGCGGCGAGTTTTATCACCGGGCAGACCTATGTCGCTTCGGGCGGGTTGGTCACGCTGCCATGACGGCGACGGGCGTCGGACTGACGAACTGGTCAACCCCAGACGCGCGTTCGGAGATCTGAAACGGAGGAACGAGATGACATCGACCGACTTCGCCCCCGGAGGCGCGCGCATCGGGTCCTTCATGTACATGAACGATGCTGCCGAGAGCTCGCTGGTGCGCAACGGCAAGGTGCTGACACGTCGGGACAAGGACGGCAGCGATGACGAATGGAAGGGCGTAGATCTCGAGGCGCACGAGATGCCGGTCCAGGATGCCCGCCTCCTCGCCGGCAACGAGCGGCCGACGCTCGAGCGCAACGGGTTCGAGCTGCTGAACCGTCCCTTGCCGGGCGCCGGCATCAAGTTCCTCGACAACGATCAGGTGCTTCGGGCGTACTATCCCCATTGCGAGCAGATCGTTCTCGAGGCTTGCGGCGCCGCGGTCGTGCGTGCCTTTGACCACAACGTACGCTCGGCCAGAGGCAAGAAAGACAGCAACCGGATCGAGGGCGGCCAGCAGGTACAAGGCCCGGCGCATGTGGTGCATGGCGACTACACGCTTACCAGCGCGCCACAGCGTTTGAGGGATCTTGCCAAGTCGCCAAAGGAAAACGATACCCTGCGCGCGATCCTGGCAGAGGGCGAGACGCTGTTGGACCGCAAGGTCGCCGAGAGAGCGATCGACTCGGGCCGCTTCGCGATCATCAACCTTTGGCGCAATATCGCCGACGAAGCGGTGGCGACCAATCCGTTGGCGCTGTGCGATGCCACCCGAGTCAGCCCCGAGGACCTGGTGGTCTTCGAGATCCACTATTCCGATCGCGTCGGCGAGAATTATTTCGCAAAGCAATCGGACCGGCACCGGTGGTTTTTCTATCCAGCGATGTCTCGGGACGAGGCGCTGCTAATCAAGCAGTGGGACTCGAAGGGGCAACTTGCACGCTCAAAGGGGACCGAAGCAGATGCGGGTGACGGCAATGAGCCGTGCACGTTCAGCTTTCACACCGCCTTCGAGGATCCTGCCACTCCGCCCAATGCTCCTGACCGCTGGAGCATCGAGGTCAGGTGCATAGTGCTTTACGACTGATCTCGAAGTGACGTGAACAGGGCGCGTCACCTGGCACCCATCTTCACCTGAACGGCGCCTCTTCCCCATAGCTAGGACATCCTTGGAGCGATAGTACGACAGGCACGCAGCGATACCATCGGCACGACCGGAGTGCGTCATCTGTGGACGGCGCGATATTGGCAAGGGTTTTCTCGATGTCGGTGCAGGGTTGGTCGGGTGCGGTCATCTGTCCGGCCTGTTGACGCGGTGCGTATGACCGCTGGCCCTCATGCTTTCCGCGGATCGGGTCCCTCATCATTTTTGCGCATTCAACTGATGCGTTGACCCAAACGGGCTCTCCCGATCCCCAGTTCGACCGTTTCTGCATGACGTCGTCAGCCCTTCCCAATTTGGTTGGCGTAGGCTCCGGCCTACACCGATGGCCCTATGCGGCCCTCAGGGCAGGCTCCTTGTAGCGTTCGCCACGCGCCATGATCACCCAGGCGATGCGGGCGATCTTGTTGGCCAGCGCCACCGCCGCGAGCTTGATCGGGCGGTGCTCGACCAAGCGGGCCAGCCAAGGTCGCTTCTTGAAGCCAGTCTTCTTGGCATAGCGGATCACCGCCATGGCTCCGGTCACCAACATCCATCTGAGATAGCGGTTGCCCTGCTTGGAGATCGGTCCGAGCCGGCGTTTGCCGCCAGTGGAATCCTCCTTCGGCACCAGCCCGATCCAGGCCGCCATGCTGCGCCCGGAAGAGAAGATCAACGGATCGGTTATACTCGACGTCAGCGCCGTGGCTACGAGGGGGCCGATACCCGGCACTTCCGCCAGGCGACGGCTCGTCTCGTTCGAGCGATGCCAGGCATTCAAGCTGCGCTCGAGCAGCGTAATTTCCGCCTGCACCGCCTGGTATTGGCCGGCCAACGCAATCAAAGCCTGTCGAGCGACCACGGAGATCTGCTCGTCGTCCTCACTCAGCACAATCGCCAGGAGCTTCTCCACGCCTTGGCGTCCCCGCCGCGCGGTGATCCCGAATTCGGCCATGTGACCACGGATCGCATTGCTCAGCATGGTGCGCTGGCGCACGAACAGCTGTCGCGTCTTATGCAGCATCAAGACGCTCTGCTGCTCCTTCGTCTTGGTCGCCACGAACCGCATGGTCGGACGCGTCACCGCCTCGCAGATCGCCTCCGCATCGGCCGCATCGTTCTTGTTACGCTTCACGTAGGCCTTTACATAGCTCGCCGGCATCAGCCGAACCTCATGGCCCAAGGCCTGCAGCTCGCGCGACCAGTGATGGGACGTGGCGCAGGCCTCAATACCGACCAGGCAAGGCGACTGCTTCTCAAAGAAAGGCATCACCTGGCTGCGCCTCAGCTGCTTGCGGATGACAACTTCGCCGGTCTCATCGACGCCGTGAACCTGAAACACGTTCTTCGCGATATCCAGGCCAATCGTGCTAATCTTCATCTCGGACGGCTCCCCTTTTAAGTGGTTTCCAACACCTACCACTTTGGCACACAGATGCCGTGTGGGGCGCCGTCCACAGCATCATTTTT
>JASJEC010000051.1 GCA_030064845.1 Kiloniellales bacterium | reverse complement strand
CGCTCGGGTTGGCCGAGCGGTCGGCCACCACTTCGGCCAGCGCGAGGATGGCGGCCTCTGCGTGGCGGCGCGCCAGCGGCCGGGGGTCGCCGGCTTTGCCGCCGGGGTCCGCGCCCGCTTTGGGGCGCGCGACGTCGCCGCCGGAGCGCCTGGCGCGCCGATTTTCAGTCATGGCCCTTGTTCGTCTTCCTGAGAGCGTCCCGGGCGAATCGCGCGAGCGGGCAAAGAAAAAAGGCCCCGCTTTCTGGCGAGGCCCGGACACACCGATCCACGGGAACAAATGGTGATCAAAACTCGGAATTCAACCCCGGTTTCGGCGGCCGCCCTCTCATCGACCCGGCCGCTCGCCTTGAGGTCCGCCTCCGCCTGTGTTTGCCTGATCCGGCGTGCCGGCATCGGCGCGCTGGAAGGGGGAGCGGTGACGGAAGCAGCCGAGCGACGGATCGAGGGCGCCTGCCACTGCGGGAACCTGCGTTTCGACCTCTCGCTTCCGGTCTCCGGGGCGAGGATTCCCGTACGCGCCTGCAGCTGCAGCTTCTGCCGCAAGCATGGCGGCGTCTATACCTCGCACCCCGAGGGGCGCTTGCGGGTCCAGGTCGCCGAGCCGGCCATGGTGACGCGCTACCGCTTCGGGACCGAGACCGCCGATTTCCACATCTGCCGGCGCTGCGGCGCGGTGCCCGTGGTGACCAGCGAGAGCGGCGGGAGGGTCTATGCGGTGGTCAACGTGAACTGCTTCGAGAACCTGACCGCCGACGACTTCGACCGTGCCGTGACCGACTTCGACGGGGAAACCACGGAGTCCCGCCTCGCGCGGCGGGAAAGGAACTGGATCGCCGATGTCGCCTTCGGCCCGTCGTGACCGGCCGGCGCCGATGCCCGCCTTTTGAGAGAAATTCGGCGCTTCTCCAGGGTTGCGAGGGGCCCGCGCCGCTCTCCTGCCTCGTTAATCGGCTCCTTACCCCCAGCTGGTTGAATCGCTCCCGCCCTCACCGGCTGAACGGAAAGCCAGGCATGGAACAGCAGAGCGAGTTGGACGGCCGCGCCGAGGCGGCGATCGACCGCGACGAGGCAGGCGCGCCGGAGGGCGAGGATCTCGCCGCCGAGGAACGGGCGAATCTCCGACAGTGGTCGGGCGAGCATCCGATCAACCTGCGGCTCTCGGTGCCCCTGCCGTTCTTCCGCTTCTACGTGACGATCGTTGCCGGCAAGGAGCGGCGTAGCGCGGCGCGGCGCGCGGAAGAACGGCGCAGGCACCCGATCCTCACCGCGGGCAACCTGTTTCTGATGACCTATGGCGGCGCCGTCCTGGCGATCGCCCTGGGCGGCATCGCCATGCTAGCGACGCTCATGGTGATACAGCAGTTGTTCGAGATCGAGATCTTCCTGCGCTAGAGCGAATCATGTTTTGACGGAAACGCTTCGCGGTTCCGGCAAAACATGTGAATCCGCTCGATATCAACTTGTTAGAGCAGATTCACCGGGTTTGGATGGATCGCCTCCGGCGATTCAATCAAAACCGGATCTGCTCTAGAGCCGAACCAGCCACCAACCTTCACGAAAAAGGGGCCAAGCTCAAAAGCTTGGCCCCGAATTACTTTCGGATAGCGGCGTATGCGGCTACCGCAGTCCGCTACATCCCAATGATCGGCTGAAGCAGCCGGGGCAGGAAACCCTTGAAGCGCAGCGGGCCTTCCGTCGCTATCAGGCAGATACAGGCCTCGTCCGTATCGGCGATCGGCTGGTGGCTGACGCTGCTGTCGACCTCGGCGATATCGCCGCGCTGAAACCGGCCGAGCTCGTCGCCGAACGAACCCTTGAGAATCAGGGTCAGTTCCGCGCCATCGTGCGTGTGCTGCGGGATCATCGTGCCCGGCGCGATGTTCAGCAGACAGAGAGTGCCCGAACGGTCGTCAAAGCCTTCGATCCTGAACTGCTTCACACCGTTACCCAGGTTCCGCCAGGGCAGATCGTCCAGATTGTCCGGCAGCAGGTCGCGCAGCGGCTGCGGCACCACTTTGGCGTCCTTGCGCCGGCGCGTCTCAGGGTTGGGCGCGCTCTCCTCCCCCACCGGTTCCTCGTCCAAGCGGGCCATGATCAGATCGAGACCGTCGCTCGAGACCTCCATGGGCTCCAGGTCATCCAAGAGCAAGCCACCGATCTCCTCGACCGTCTCCAGCCGCGACCGGCAGGACGGACAGAGGGTCAGGTGCGAGGCGACGACGACCGACAGGGCGCGGTCCAGGTTGCCCGCGGCGTAGGCCGCCAGGGTCTCGTCTGCAATGTGATGCCGAGGCTCGGTCATGCGTCCTCCAAAGCGTTCTTCAGTTTCCCCAGCGCCAAGCGAATTCGAGACTTCACTGTCCCGAGGGGGAGATCCAACTGGTCGGCGATATCCGCGTGCGACTTGTCGCCGAAGAAAGAGAGCTCGATTACCTTCGCCTGCTCTCGCGAAAGCGACCCGAGCGCCTGCCGCACCCGGTCGCGGTTCTGAATGCGGGTCACCGCGGTCTCGCCGTCTTCCGGCTCCGGCTGCACCAGAGCGGGGTCGTTCGGGTCGACCGTTGGCCGCATGTCCTTCCTGATGCGATCTACGCGGAGATTACGCGCGATCGTAAAAATCCACGTATTAGCGCGCGCTTTCCGCACATCGTAAAGGTGTGCCTTGCGCCACACCGACACCATCGCCTCCTGCATCACCTCTTCGGCGGTCTCCGCGTCCGAGCCGCATTTACAGAGGTAAGCTTTCAACCGTGGCGCGAAGTAGCTGAAAAGGCGGGCAAAAGCTTGCCGGTCGCGATCCCGCGCCACCAAGCAGAGATCGCCTTCCAGATCCAGCTCCATAGCGTGAGCGTTCATCCGTATTTTCTGACTAGTCTCAACCGTAGATTGCTGCAGCATAAGCCTTTCCCTGAGACGTAACGCGCTTGATACGGTCCGTCATCAGGGATAGATCACTGCGCTCGAGCGGATCGGCGGGGGGCTGATCCGATCTTGCGCGGCAGACGTAGGCTCAATCTAACGCATACTAGAAGGGCGGGACAGCGTTTTGGAAAAACAGCGGAAATTGCGCATCGCCGTGGTTGGTTCGGGCATCTCCGGGCTCTCCGCGGCTTGGTTGCTCTCGCGCAACCATACCGTCCATCTCTATGAAAAGGACGACCGGCTTGGCGGACACTCCAATACCGTGGATACGCCGGACGGGCCCGTCGATACCGGGTTTATCGTCTACAACGAGCACAGCTATCCAAACTTGACGCCGTTCTTCCGCCACCTCGACGTGGAAACGGCGGCTTCCGACATGTCCTTCGCCGTCTCTGTCGGCAACGGCCGGTTCGAGTATGCGGGCCGCGACCTGGCGGGAATGGTGGCCCAGAAGTCCAACTTGCTGCGGCTCGACTTCTGGCGCATGACCCAAGACCTGCTGCGCTTCTACCGGCAGGCGCCTCTGGACGTTCGCAAGCCGGGCGAAGAGGCGACCACCCTGGGCGATTACCTGGCGCGAAAGCGCTACAGCCGGGCCTTCATCGACTATCACCTTGTGCCCATGGGCGCGGCGATCTGGTCGACGCCGGCGAAGAAAATGCTGGACTACCCCCTTCTTAGCTTTGTCGAGTTCTGCGAGAACCACGGCCTGCTGAAGCTGGCCAACCGGCCTCAGTGGCGCACCGTTCGGGGCGGCAGCCGGAACTACGTGCAGCGGGTCGCCGGCCACCTGGGCGACGGGATTCGTCTGAACAGCGCCGTCCGCACGGTCAGGCGACAGCCCGGCGGGGTCGAGGTCGAGACCCACAACGGGCAGGTCAGCGCCTACGATCACGTCGTGCTGGCGAGCCACGCGGACCAGACCCTCAGCATGCTGGGGGACCCGACCGAAGATGAGCGGGACATTTTCTCCGCCTTCCACTACGCCCGGAACCGCGCCATCCTGCACACCGACAGGAGCCTGATGCCCAAGCGGCGAGCGGCCTGGTGCAGCTGGAACTACCTTGCCGAGGACAAGCCCGACGGCCGTCGGCTCTGCGTGAGCTACTGGATGAACAGCCTCCAGCCGCTGAACTGCGAGACCGACTACTTCGTGACGCTGAACCCCGCGCACGAGCCCAGCGACGGCTCGATCGTACGGAGCTTCCTCTACGATCACCCGGTCTACGACATGGCCGCCCGCGAGGCCCAGAGACAGCTTTGGACGATCCAAGGGAGAGACCGGATCTGGTACTGCGGCAGCTACTTCGGCTACGGCTTCCACGAGGACGGGATCCAGTCCGGCCTGGCGGTTGCCGAGGCCCTGGGCGGCGAACGGCGGCCCTGGGCGGTCCGGCCCGAGGACGACCGGATCGGCCTGCCGGCCGGTTGGCCGGCCCAGGTCAGGTTGCCCGAGTACGAGCGGGTCAGCGCCGCATGACCTCGATCCGGCACAGCGCGATCTACGCCGGCCGCGTGCTGCACCACCGCTTTCATCCGAAGACGCACCGCCTCGTATACCGGGTCTTCAGCCTTTTGATCGACCTCGACGAGCTCGAGGCGCTTGACCGCGCCATCCCGTTCTTTTCGTGGAACCGCTGGAACGTCCTGTCGTTCCACAACCGGGACCACGGTGACCGCGACGCCGGCGACGTGAAGGCCTACGCGCACCGCATCTGCCGCGAAGCCGGCACCACCACCGAGCTCGGGCGGGTCGAGCTGCTTTGCTACCCGCGGCTCTGGGGCTACGTATTCAATCCGCTCTCGGTCTACTACTGCTACGACACCGCCGGCCGCGTCGCGGCCATGATCTACGAGGTGCGCAATACCTTCGGCGAGAGCCACAGCTACGTGCTGCCCAACAGCCGCGAGGACGGCGTGCTGCGGCACGAGTGCCCCAAGAAGTTCTACGTCTCGCCCTTCATGTCCATGGACGCCGACTATCGTTTCCGGGTGCACCCTCCAGGCCCACGCATGAACCTCGCGATCCGGCAGTCCAGCGGCGGAAGGACCATGCTGAACGCGGCCTTCGTCGGCGAGCGCCGCGCACTAACGTCTTCCAATCTTGCCAGGGTGGTGGCACAAAACCCGTTGATGACCTTGAAGGTCATCGGGGGAATCCACTGGGAAGCCTTGAAAATGTGGGGGAAGGGCTTTTCGTACTACAGGCGCGGCTCTCCTCCGCGGCAACCCTTCACTGTTGTCGAGCCGGTCCTTCAGCACTTAGAGAAGTAATCCATGTCGATTAGCGAAGAACACAGCCTGCCCGACGGAGCAGTATCCGCATCGCCTGTCCTGACGTCCGGCTTGGGGATGGCCGGGCACACCGTTCTCAGCATCCTGCGCCGCGTCGTCGCAGGCAGCCTGCGAATCACCCTGCCGAACGGCACCGTCGCGGTGTTCGGCGAAGCGGGCGGCATCGATGCCGATATCCAGTTTTACAATCCCGACGTCTTCCGGCGGCTCCTGTTCGGCGCCGATCTGGCCTTCGCCGAGAGCTACATGGACGGCGACTGGTCGACCTCGGACATGACCGCCCTGCTGCGCCTCATGCAGCGCAACGAATCAACCATGGGCCACCACCGGATGATGTCAGCCTGGCTGCGCGCCTTCCTCCGGTTGCGCCACAAGCTGAACCGCAACAGCAAGCGCGGCAGCCGCCGCAACATTGCTCACCACTACGACCTCGGCAACGCGTTCTACCAGCTCTGGCTCGACCCGACCATGACCTATTCGGCGGCGCTCTTTGCCGGCGAAGAGGACGAGGAGCTCGAGACCGCGCAGAGCCGGAAGTACGAAACGATCGCCGAGATGGCCGGGCTCCGCGAGGGGATGGAGGTGCTCGAGGTCGGCTGCGGTTGGGGCGGCTTCGCGACCCACGCGGCGGCACGGCACGGCGCCCGGGTCACCGGGATCACGCTGTCCAGCGAGCAGCGAAGCTACGCGGTCGCTTCCATCGCGCAGAAGGGCCTGGCCGACAGCGTGGACATCCGTCTGGTCGACTACCGCGACGTCTCCGGACGCTTTGACGCGCTGGTCTCGATCGAGATGTTCGAGGCGGTCGGCGAGCGCTACTGGGACCGGTACTTCGCCACGGTGCGCAAGCGCCTGAAGCCGGGCGGCTGCGCGGTGATCCAGACCATCACCATTGCCGACGAGCGCTTCGCGGACTATCGCCGCAGCCCCGACTTCATTCAGAAGTACATTTTTCCGGGCGGGCTCCTGCCGAGCAAGGCCGAGTTCCGGCGTGTCAGCCGGGAGCACCGGCTGGACATCGAGGAAGAGCTCTTCTTCGGCCAGGACTACGCGAAGACCCTGATGCTCTGGCAGAAGAAGTTCCAATCGGCGTGGCCGCGTATCAGGCAGCAGGGCTACGACCCGCGGTTCAAACGCATGTGGGAGTACTACCTGTCTTACTGCGAGGCCGGCTTCAGCGAGTCGATTGTCGATGTCGGCCTATTCAAGATCCGCCGACCAGATTGAGTGGCGCCGCCTGGCGGCCTACGCGCTGCCGGGCTGCGCCCTGGCCATACCGCTGATTCCGGCGCAGGTTCTCCTGCCCAGCCACTACGCGCAGAATACGGCCACGGGACTGGCCGTCACCGGCCTTGTGCTGCTGGCCGCGCGGCTGCTGGACGTGGTCTCCGATCCGATCATCGGCTGGGTCACCGACCAGGTGATTCACGCCGGCAAAGGCTTCCGGCGGCTGTTGGCGGCGGGCGCCCTACTCTGCGGGATCAGCCTGTTCTTCTTGTTCACGCCGCCGGCAGAGGCCGACTGGCCCTACCTGCTCGTGTGGTCGGGGCTGCTGTTTCTCGGCTGGTCGGCAGTGCAGATCCCTTACACGGTCTGGGCGGCCCGCCTGACCATGCAGCCCCAGTCGCGGCTCTGGCTCAACGGCGGGCGCGAGGCCGCCGTGCTGGCGGGCCTGGTCGCGAGCTCGCTGTTCATCGCGCTCTGGCCGGCGGACAGCGATTCGCAGCGCCTGCGCGACCTCGCCTTGGCCACCGTCACCCTCGGCGGCCTGGCGATCGCGGTCCTGCTCGCTTTCGTGCCCCGTCCGGCCCTGACGGAGCCGGCCGCCGGCAGCGAGCAGGCCTTGTCCGGCATCCTGCGAAACAAGCCCGCGGTCCGGCTGATCGCTGCCTGGTTTCTCAACGGCATGGCCAACGCCCTGCCCGCCGTCTGCTTCGCGCTCTATGTCACCCTGGTGCTGGGCGGCGACGAGCAGCAGCGGGGCCTCTTTCTTCTGCTCTACTTCCTCTGCGCCGTGCTGGCGATTCCCTTCTGGATGCTGGCCGGCCGCCGCCTGGACAAGCACCGGCTGTGGTGCCTGGCCATGCTGGGCGCGGTCGCGGCCTTCGTCGTGGTGCCGTTCCTGGGCGAGGGGGCCTTCGTCGCCTTCGGCGTGATCTGCGTGATCACTGGGTTCGCGCTCGGCGCCGATCTCGCCATCCCTCCGGCGATACAGGCCGACGTGGCCGACTGGGATCGGCTGCGGTTCAGGCAGTCGAGAACAGGTCTACTCTTCTCGATCTGGAGCATGGCAACCAAGCTTGCCTTCGGCGCGGCGGCCGGGCTCGCCTTTCCGCTGCTCGCCGCCTTCGGCGTGTCGGACGACGCCAGCAGCATCACCGAGCAGGGCGGCATCGCCCTCGCCGTGATCTATGCCGGCGTCCCAGTCGTAATAAAACTCTCAGCAATAGCTCTCGTCTGGTCCTTTCCATTGACCAGCGGCCGCATGGTTCTCATTCGCAAACGCTTGTCGGCGACACCAACATGACACGAATTCTTGCGGTTCTCGTCTGTTTCTTTGTTTGGGGATGCGGCTCCATGAAGACCGAAGACTTTGCGGACAAGGGGCCGCCGCTCGACCTCTTCGAATACTTCGAGGGCCAGACCACGGCCTGGGGCTGGTTCGAGGACCGCTTCGGCGACGTCCGGCGCCAGTTTCGCGTTTCCATCGATGGAACCGTCTCCGAGGGCAAGCTGGTCCTCGACGAGGATTTCCTCTACGACGACGGCGAGAAGGATCGGCGGGTCTGGACCATCACCAGGACCGGCCCCAACAGCTATTCCGGCACCGCGGACGACGTGATCGGCGAGGCGGCCGGCACCGTGGCGGGCAACGCGCTCAACTGGACCTACCGGATGCTCCTGCCGATCGGCGATAGCGAGTGGGAAGTCACGTTCGACGACTGGATGTTTCTCCAGGAGGGCGGCGTCCTGCTGAACCGGGCCGTGGTCTCGAAGTGGGGCGTCGAGATCGGGCGCGTCTCAATCTTCTTTACGCAATCGAAAGCCGCCGTCCAACCCGCCGCACGATAGCGCCGAGAACGGGAAGGCGCGCGTAGAACCCTTCCGCCGCATCCCAATAGTCGACATGGTTGGCAATGCGCCCGTCCGGCGCGAAGCCGATGTGCGACAGGCCGCGGACCTCCCATTTGTTGAGAACCGGCACGCGGCCCGAGAAGCGCCACATGAGGACGACCGTGGCGTCGGCATCGCGCCGCCAGACACCCTCCACCTCGAAGCGCGGATCGGCGACGTCCTCCAGGGTCTTGACCAGGAGCTTCCGCAACGGCTCGACGCCGCGCAGGTCATTGAAGGGGTCCTTGAAGCGGATGTCCGGCGTCACCAAGGTCTCCAACCGGTCGAGATCCGCCTCCGCGAGGTTCTCGTAGAGTGCGATGTAGGCGTCGAGCATCGAGCCATCGGCGGGTGCGGTCATGACCGCTCCCCAGTGAGACGGCGCACCAGCGGGAAATAGAGCCCGTAGGGCAGCAGCCGCAGCAGCTTGAGCCAGATCACGAAGAGCCAGGGAAAAGCGATCTCGAAGCGGTCGGACGCCAGGCCCGCCACGATCTTCTCGGCGGCGCGCCGGGGCGTGATGATCAGCGGCATGGCGAACTCGTTCTTTTGGGTCATCGGGGTGTCCACGAAGCCCGGATTGACGACCTGGACGGTGATGCCACTGCCGGAGAGTTCGGCGCGCAGGCTCTCCGCCAGGTTGATCAGCGCGGCCTTGGTCGCGCCGTAGACGCCGGCCTGCGGCAGTCCGCGGTACCCGGCGACGGAGGCGACGATCGCGACCCGCCCGTGGCCCTGGCGTTCGAACAGCGGCAACAGAGCTTCCAGGGCGTAGACCACGCCCATCACGTTGACGTCGAGGTGCCGCTGCATTTCCGCGGCGCTCAGGTCGCGGGTCGGTCCGGGCGCATAGACCGCGGCGTTCAGGATCGCGATATCGATCTTACCGGCTTGCTCGACAATCTCCTCCTGGGCGCGCCCGACCGCGGCGCTGTCGCTCACATCCAGGGGGATGGCGGTGAAGCCGGCTTGCTCATCGGCTAGGGCCTGCAAAGGCTCGGCGCTGCGGGCGCTGCCGAAGACCCGCGCGCCCTGACCGAGCAACTGTGTCGCGACCTCGAGGCCGATGCCGCTGCTTGCGCCTGTGATCCAGACCGCCCTGCCCGCAAAGCTCACGAAGAGTTTTCCGGCCAGCAGACCTCGCACTGATAGACGATGGTGGAGCCGTCCTTGGCGCGGAACCGCATCCCGACCCAGCGCCCGGAGTCGTCGTACCAGACCTCTGTCTGGAGCTCGCCGTTGTAGCTGTAACGCGTGGCCTCGATCTCGCCGCCGTTGGCCCGCACCTTCTCCCGGCCGTGCGCGGTGATCTCGACGTCGTTGATTGATCCGGTCAGCGTGTTGAGCACCCGAGTCTGGGAAAGGACCGCCGCATTCCAGTGGTTGGTCGGAAAGATCAGGCCTTCGACCTTTCCTTGCGCGCCGTGGCCCTCAAAAACGAACTTGGCGCCGCGGCGCTCGCCGGCCAACTTCGATTGCTCGCCGTCGTCGTTGACCTTGACCAGCAGCCGCTCCAGCTGCGCCCCGCTCCAGACCTCCCGCGACTCGTAGAGGTAGGAGTAGATCTTGAGCGCGAGAAAGCGCAGCTCCAGCTCCATGCGCGCCGCCACTTCGATGCTGTCGCCGCGCTGTGAGAAGTTCATGATGTTGCGACCGACCACCTGGCCGTCGCGGAGCACGAGGTAGCGCGCCTCCTCGCCGTAGAGGGCCAGAGGATTGGGCGGCTGAAGGTTGGCGCTAAAGCCGCGGGTCGCCGGGAAGAGCGCAGCCGCGAGTGTCGCCAGGGCGACGGCCGTGATGCCCACGAGGCGAGTGTGATCGCTTGTCATATCCCAATATCCCACAGAATTGCGCTGAAAGCGTTACGCTGGCAAAGCGGCCATGGATCTTCATGGACGCGGTAAAGGCCATGTTAACCCTTAGGGCTCCGCCTGTCCCGCCCGACGGCGGCGCCCTGCCAGCGGAGGCAAGCGATGGCGGATCTGCCCTTTGGGCCCGGCGACGGGCTCTACTACGAGCACGCGGAGGCCGGCGAGGCCGGCAAAACTTTTGTCTTCGTCAACGCCCTGACCGGCGATACCGCCATGTGGCAGACGACGATCGCACCCGCGCTTCGGGCGGCCGGCCACGGCACGCTGTGCTACAACCTGCGCGGCCAGCAGAAATCGCCGCTCGCGCCGGGCACGGCGCTGACACCGGGTCTGATCGTCGAGGACCTGAACCGGCTCTTGGACCACCTCTCGCCGGCCCGGCCGGTTCTCGTCGGGCTGTCGATCGGCGGTCTCTTCGCGGCCCAGGCCGAGCTGGCAAAACCCCGTGCAGCGGGGCTGGTGCTGATCAACACCCTGCGCAAGTCCGGGGTCCGGCTCGACTGGATCAACCGCGCCATGGTGGAGATGGCAAGGCTCGGCGGCACCCGGCTGGTCATGGCAGCCAACCTGCCCATGATCGTCAATCCGGAGCAGCTGCCGGTCATGTGGGACAAGGCCTTCGGCGAGGGCGCCTTCCAGGCCATGGCCCCGGACGAGGCCCTGATGCGGCTGATCGTCTGCTCGACCGAGGCCAATTGGGACCTGCCTTACGAGGCGCTCGACCTGCCGGTGCTCCTGATGACCGGCACTCACGACCGGGTGTTCCGGGTCGAGGCCGACATCGCCGAGCTGGCCGGCCGTCTGCCGAACGCCCGGGAGGAATGCTTCGAGGACGCCGGCCACCTGATCCCGCTGGAGCGGCCCGAGGCGTTCACCAGACACCTGCTGGCCTTCGGCGAGGCACTCTGAACCGCCGGGGCGGGTCCACGCCACCCCGAGAGCGCCCCTCGCGCGGCCCGGCCGCGCCACGGGCTGAGCGGCTATGACCTCCAGGGCCGCTTTTTTCCCGGCAAAGACACGTCTTTGCCATGATTTTTTTTACTTCGTAGCTATAACATCGGCGCGGCGTTGCCGTATAAGAAGAGAGTCATCATTTGGATCTCCCAATGCGCCACTTTTTCTTGGTTCTCGGCGTCGCGGCGCTTGTGCTCATGCTCGGCCTGCAAAGAGGCGTCACGACGGAAGCGAAACCCGAGATTACCGTCATCGACGGGGACACGCTGCAGATCGACATGCAGATTTTCAATCTGGCCGGTATCGACGCGCCGGAACTGGGCCAGCGCTGCCTGCTCGAGAACAAGGAGTGGCGCTGCGGCCTCGACGCGGCCCTGGCTCTCCGCAAGCTGGTCGCCTTCGGCGAGGTGAGCTGCAAGACCGAGGAGGAAGGCCTGATGGTCTCGGGGCTCTGCCAGGCGGCCGGCAAGGACCTGAGCGCGGTCCTGCTGGAGCAGGGCTATGTGGTCGCCCTGCCCGACGCCTTCCCGACCTATCTGGCGGCCGAGGCCCGGGCCCGCGAGGCCAAGCTCGGACTCTGGCGGGGCGACTTCGTGCCGCCGGAGAAATGGCGCGCCGGCGAGCGTCTGCCCGGCGAAGTCACCGACACGACCTTCTGCGTGGTCAAGGCGGTGGTCACCGACGAAGGCCAGAAAATCTTCTATATCCCTTCCGACGAGAACTACGACCAGATCACCGTCGACCCGGATCGCGGCGAGCACGTGTTCTGCAGCGACGACGAGGCGATCCTACAGGGCTGGAACCGCTTCCCGCGGAACTGACCAGGAAATCTATCGAACTCTCGGCGATCAGCGGACCAGGCGGAACGCGACGATCGCGAAGCCGGCGTTCAGCCCCGCCACCAGGATGGTCAGCGGGACATCTCGGTACCAGGCATGCTCGATCCCGAGGCCGCTCGTGATGGCGAGGTTCGCCTCGGGCAGGGGAACCGCGAGATGGAACAGCAGGATGACGACGGTGAAAGCCGAGAGTTTGCGCACCAGCGAGAGAAAGCTGATGCCTTCGTCGTCCTCCTGGACGAACCCTTCGGCCCTGAGACCATCCTGTAGTGACTTGGCGCCCACTTGGGTCATCGGCGTTTGTTCCCGTGAAAAATATTCAACCGCTGCCCGAAACCTGTACAGTAAAATCTGCTCCGGACTAAATTCATATATTATAAAGCCAAATAAAAATCAACAACTAACAAATATTTTACCTTTTTATTTACTTTATATATTTACCTGACCCCGCTACAGCGACGCCGCCGCCCGCGCTGCCTGGTCGTAGAGCCCCGAGAGTGTGCGCAGCCATTCCGCTGCCTGGCCGATCTCCGGGTTCGCGGCCTCGGTCCAGTCGGTGCCGAGCGCGCTGAAGCTGCTCATCAGGCAGGCCTCGCGGATCTCCCGGTAGCGCGCGCAGGCTGCCTTGCCGGCCGGCGAGGCGGCATAGAAGATCTCCTTGCCGCGCCGCTCCCGTCCCACGAGGCCGAGACGGCTCAGCTTCTTCAGCGCGTAGGACACGGTGTGGCTGTCCTCGATGTTCAGCACGAAGCAGATGTCGGCCAGCTTCTTCTCCCGGTCCCGGTGGTTGACCGAGTGCAGCACCATGATATCGAGCGCGCCGAGCTCGTCGTGGCCCGCCGCGGCCATGCAGCGCACGGTCCAGCGGCTGAAGGCGTGGCTGGCGATGATGAGGCCGAACTCGAACTCGCTGAGCTCGGCCGAGGTGGCGGAGACGAGATGGGCCGAAGACACGATCGGCCGCTTCCCGGCGGCCTCTGATTGAGCCTTTTCCCGAGCCATGCCGCGCGCCTCCTAATCCGTGCCGCCCGATGCGCCGAAGCCGCCGCCGCCCGGCGTCTCGACCACGAAGACGTCGCCGGGGCCGACCTCGGTCCGGTCGGTGCCGCCCAGATCCTCGCGCCCGCCGTCGGCGCGCTCGACCCAGTTGCGGCCGAGCGCGCCGGGGGCGCCGCCGGCGCAGCCGAAGGGCGCGACCTTGCGGTGGCTGGACAGGATTGCCACGGTCATCGGCGCGAGGAAGCGCAGGCGGCGCCGCGCCCCGTCGCCGCCGCGGTGACGCCCCGCGCCGCCCGAGCCGGCGCGGATCCCGAAGCTCTCGAGCAGCACCGGGAAGCGCCACTCCAGGACCTCCGGGTCGGTCAGCCGCGAGTTGGTCATGTGGGTATGGACCGCGGCGGTGCCGTCGAAGTCGGGCCCGGCGCCGGAGCCGCCGCAGACCGTCTCGTAGTACTGGTAGCGCGCGTCGCCGAAGGTCAGGTTGTTCATCGTGCCCTGGGCCCCGGCCAGCACGCCGAGCGCACCGTAGAGCGCATCGGTCACGATCTGGCTGGTCTCCACGTTGCCCGCCACCACCGCGGCCGGGTAGCGGGGATTGAGCATGGAGCCCTCGGGAATCCGGATATCGAGCGGCTTGAGGCAGCCCTCGTTCATCGGGATGGCATCCTCGACCAGGGTGCGGAAGACGTAGAGCACGGCCGCCCGGCAGACCGCCGAGGGCGCGTTGAAGTTGCCCGGCTGCTGCGCCGAGGTGCCGGAGAAGTCGACCGCCGCCGCGCGCCTGGCCTTGTCGATGCGGATCGCCACCTGGACCTGGGAGCCGTCGTCCAGCGGATAGATGAAGCTGCCGTCCTTCAGCACGTCGAGCACCCGGCGAACCTGTTCCTCGGCGTTGTCCTGTACGTGCCCCATATAGGCGTGCACCACGTCGAGCCCGAAATGCCGGATCATCTGCCGCAGCTCCTGTACGCCTTTCTCGTTGGCCGCGATCTGGGCCTTGAGATCGGCCAGGTTCTGGGCCGGGTTGCGGGCCGGATAGCGCCCCGAGGCGAGCAGCGCGAGCAGCTCGGCCTCGCGGAAGCGGCCCTGCTCGACCAGGGTGAAGTTGTCGATCAGCACACCCTCCTCCTCGACCGTCCGGCTGTCCGGCGGCATGGAGCCCGGGGTGATCCCGCCGATATCGGCGTGGTGGCCGCGGCTCGCGACGAAGAACAGCAGGGTCCCTGAACTACCCGGCCCCTCCCCGAACACCGGCGTCACCACGGTGATGTCCGGCAGGTGGGTGCCGCCGTTGTAGGGGGCGTTCAGCACGTAGACGTCGCCCGGCGCCATGGTCTCGCCGCGCGCGCGGATCACCGCCCGGATGCTCTCGCTCATAGAGCCCAGATGCACCGGCATGTGGGGCGCATTGGCCACCAGTTCGCCCTCGGGCGTGAAGATGGCACAGGAGAAGTCCAGCCGCTCCTTGATGTTGACCGAGTAGGCGGTGTTCTCCAGGGTCGACCCCATCTGCTCGGCGATCGACATGAAGAGGTTGTTGAAGACCTCCAGCATGACCGGGTCGACCGAGGTGCCGACGGCCGCGGCGCGCTCCAGCGGGACGACCCGGTTCATGACGAAGTGATCGCGCGCGCTCAGGACGCCGCGCCAACCGGGCTCCACAACGGTCGTGCTGGTGGGCTCGACGATGATCGCCGGACCGTCGATCTCGTCACCTGGCAGCAGGTCTTCCCTCAGGTAGACCGGCGTGTCGCGCCACGCACCGCCGGCGTAGAGCCGGGTCGTCGCGGCGGGCGCCAGGGCCTCCAGGCGCGCGCGCGTCGCCAGCTCCCGGTCCGCCGGATGCTCGGTATGGCCGATCACCTCCGCGGCGATGGCCTCGACGATATGGCCCTTGCCGGCCATGACGAAGCCGTAGCGCTGGCGGTGCGCCGCCTCGAAGCGCGCGACGATCTCCTCGAGCGTGCCGAAGGCCACTTCCAGCGCGGTATCGCTGCCGGCGTAGCGCAGGTGCAGGCGCCTGACCGCGCTGATCGCCCGGTCCGCGATGCCCTGGCTACGCATCTCTTCCCGGCCCTCGGCCTCGAGCGCCGCGAGGCCCGCCTCCAGCTCCGGAATCAGCGCTTCCGAGAGGTCCTGCTCGACCGCTTTCTGGCCGAGCGCCCGCAGGTCGGCCAGGCCCATCCCGTAGGCCGAGAGCACGCCGGCGAAGGGGTGCAGGAAGATGCTGGTCATGCCCAGGGCGTCGGCGATGTCGCAGGCGTGCTGACCGCCGGCGCCGCCGAAGCAGGTCAGGGTGTACTCGGTGACGTCGTAGCCGCGCTGGGTCGAGATCTTCTTGATCGCATTGGCCATGTTCTCGACCGCGATGCGGCGGAACCCGGCCGCGACCTGCTCCGGCGCCGGCACGTCGCCGGTCGTAGCGCCGATCTCCGCCGCCAGCGCTTCGAAACCGCCAAGCACCGCCGCCTCGTCGAGCGGCGCGTCGGCGCCGGGCCCGAAGACCTTGGGGAAGAAGGCCGGGACGATCCGGCCGAGCATGAGGTTCGCGTCGGTGACGGTGAGCGGTCCGCCGCGCCGATAGCAGGCGGGGCCCGGGTTCGCCCCGGCCGAGTCCGGCCCGACCCGGTAGCGGGCGCCGTCGAAATGCAGGATCGAGCCGCCGCCGGCGGCCACCGTATGGATCTGCATCATGGGCGCGCGCATGCGTACGCCTGCAACAAGCGTCTCGAAGGCCCGTTCGTACGTGCCGTTGTAGTGCGCTACGTCGGTCGAGGTACCCCCCATGTCGAAGGTTATGATCTTCTCGAAGCCGCCCATGGCCGAGGTGCGGACCGCACCGACGATGCCGCCGGCCGGGCCCGAAAGGATCGAATCCTTGCCCTGGAACAGCGCCGCGTCGGTCAGGCCGCCGTTCGACCGCATGAACATGAGCCGGGCGCCGCCGAGGGCCGCCGCCACCCGGTCCACGTAGCGGCTGAGAATCGGCGAGAGATAGGCGTCGACCACGGTCGTGTCGCCGCGCGAGACCAGCTTCATCAGGGGACTGACCTCGTGGCTGACAGAGACCTGGGTGAACCCCACCTCGCGCGCGATCTCCGCCAGGCGGGTCTCGTGGGCGGTGTAGCGGTAGCCGTGCATCAGAACGATCGCCAGGGAGCGGATGCCCCGGTCGTGGGCGGCCGTCAGTGCGGCGCGGGCCGCCGCCGGATCGAGGCCGACCAGAACCTCGCCCTGCGCGCTCACGCGCTCGTCGATCTCGACCACCTCCTCGTAGAGCAGCTCGGGCAGAACGATCCGCCGGGCGAAGAGGTCCGGCCGGTTCTGGTAGGCGATCCGGAGTGCGTCCTTGAAGCCCTTGGTGACCGCCAGAAGGGTCCGCTCGCCCTTGCGCTCGAGCAGGGCGTTGGTGGCGACCGTGGTGCCCATCTTGACCGCCTCGATCCGCTCGGGCGGGATCGCCGCGCCAGCTTCCGCCGCTCCGTCGCGGCCGAGCAGGTCGCGAATGCCCTGCAACGCCGCGTCGTCGTACTGCTCGGGGTTCTCGGAGAGCAGCTTATGGGTGACCAGCGTGCCGTCGGGGCGGCGGGCAACCACGTCGGTGAAGGTGCCGCCGCGGTCGATCCAGAACTGCCACCGTCCCTGCCGCTCCTGAGGTCCCTCGCCTGCTTCGCGCCGCGCCATGGTTCCAATCTCTATATTTGCAAAATGTCGATAATTTATCGATAATATATCAGATTGCATCTGGCAAGGCATTTGCCACAATCCCGTCACGAGAACGTGCTCGGGTCGTGCGTCCCTGGGGTGCTACTGTAGGGTTTGGGAAATGAAGCCGATGACCGTTGCAAAGCTCGCGATCCTGGGCCTCCTGCTGCTGCTCGCCGGACCGGCGCTGGCGGCGCTGGCCGGCATGGCGAACTTGGACGCCGACTGGCGCACGGCCAGCCGGCAGCCGACCGGCATAGCGCCCGATCCGGCCAACACGCCCGAGGCGATCGTGCAGGTCTACGGCGCCCGCGCGTTCAACTGGCGGGGCGCCTTCGCCGTGCACACCTGGATCGCCGTGAAGCCGAAAGGCGCCGAGGTCTTCGACGTCCACCAGGTGATGGGCTGGAACTACTGGCACGGCGGCCGCGCCCTGGTGGCCCGGCGCGACCGGCATCCCGACCGCCTCTGGTATGGCTCGGCGCCGGAGATCTACCTGGATCGCCGGGGCCCCGAGGCCGAGGCGCTGATCGACGAGATCGAGGCCGCCATCGACCGCTATCCCTATGCCGAGTACTACAAGACCTGGCCGGGGCCGAACTCGAACACCTTCGTCGCCTATGTCGGCCGCGAGGTTCCGGCGCTGCGCCTTGAGCTGCCGCCGACGGCGGTCGGCAAGGACTTCCTGGGCCAGACGACCTTCGCCGCCGCGAGCCCGAGTGGAACCGGCTTCCAGGTGTCGCTGTTCGGTCTGTTCGGCATCCTGGCGGCCGTGGAGGAGGGCCTGGAGATCACGGTCTTCGGACTGACCTTCGGCGTCGACCCGCTCGATCTCGCGATCAAGATGCCCGGGATCGGCCGCCTTGCCATCGGCGAGGGATAGCCGCATCCTTGACCGCCACCCTCTTTCTTGACGGAAGCGCGCGGGCGGGCGCGGCGGAGGCCGGGTCCGCGGGTCTCGCGCCGGGAGCTCCGGTTCGATGAGCGTATGGGGCAAAATCCTCGGCGGTGCGGCCGGCTTCGCGATCGGCGGGCCGCTGGGCGCCCTGCTCGGCGGCCTGGCCGGCCACGCCGTCGACAAGATGCGGCAGAGCACCGAGGACGGCGCCGAGGCGGCCGACGCGACCAAGAACGTCGCCTTCACCATCGGCGTGATCGTGCTGGGCGCCAAGATGGCCAAGGCCGACGGCGTGGTCACCCGCGACGAGATCGGCGCCTTCAAGGAAGTGTTCCGGATCCCGCCCCGCGAGATGAAGAACGTCGGCCGCCTGTTCGACCAGGCGCGTCGGGATTCGCGCGGCTTCGAGCCCTATGCCCGCCAGCTCGGCCGGATGTTCAGGCAGAACCCGGCGGTGCTTGAAGAGCTGCTCGAAGGCCTGTTCCACATCGCCAAGGCCGACGGCCAGGTGACCGAGGCGGAGCTCGAGTACCTGGCCAGCGTGGCCAAGATCTTCGGGCTCGATCCCGAGCGCTGGGAGCGGGTCAAGGCCGCCAACGTCGCGGCCGGCGACGCCGACCCCTACGGCGTGCTCGGCGTCCGGCGCGACGTCAGCGACGACGACCTCAAGGGCGCCTACCGCCGGCTGGTCCGGGAGAACCATCCGGACAAGCTGGTCGCCCAGGGCATGCCCCAGGAGTTCGTCGATCTGGCCAACGAGAAGCTGGCCCAGATCAACGCCGCCTACGACACGGTGCGCAAACATCGCGGCCTGGATTAGGAGTCGCGCCGGCTCCATGGCCTCCGCCCCGCCCCTCGTCGCGCTCAGAGACGCGACGCTCTCGTTCGGCGAAAGGCCGCTCTTCACGGGACTCGATTTCGGCATCGCGCGCGGCGAGAAATCCTGCCTGGTCGGCCGCAACGGCTCGGGCAAGTCGACCCTGCTCAAGGCGCTGGCCGGACAGGTGGCGCTGGACCAGGGGACCCGCTTCGTTCAGCCCGCGACCCGCATCGCCTATCTGCCCCAGGACCCGCGGTTCGATGGCGACACGACGGTGGCCGACTACGTGACCGGGGGCCTGGCGCCGGACCAGGACACCGAGTGCGGCGGCCACCGGGTGCGGGCCGTTCTGAAACGCCTGGACATCGAGGGGGCGCGACGGCTCGGCCGGCTCTCCGGCGGCGAGGGACGCCGCGCCGCCCTGGCCAGGGCGCTGGTGTCGGAGCCGGACGTCCTTCTGCTCGACGAACCGACCAACCACCTCGACTTGCCGACCATCGAGTGGCTCGAGGGCGAGCTCGCGCGCTTCGCCGGCGCCCTGCTCCTGGTTAGCCACGACCGGGCCTTCATGACCCGGGTCTGCCGGCGCACCCACTGGCTCGACCGGGGACGCCTGCGCAGCCTGGACAAGGATTACAGCCACTTCGAGGACTGGGCGGCCGCGGTGCTCCAGTCCGAGGCCGAAGAACGGCACCGGCTCGAGCGCAGGATCGTGCGCGAGGCAGGTTGGCTGGCGCGCGGCGTGACCGGCCGGCGCAAGCGCAACCAGGGACGTCTCGCCCGGCTCGCCGCGCTGCGACGGTCCCGGGCGGAGTGGCTCGCCGCGCCGGGCCGGGCCCGGCTGGCCGCGGCCGAGGGCGGCAAGAGCGGCGATCTGGTGATCGAGGCCGAGGGTCTGACCAAGAGCTTTCCGCCGGAGAGCCCCGGCGCGCCCGCGCGGCCGATCATGGCCGGCTTCTCGACCCGGATTCGCCGGGGCGACCGAATCGGCATCATCGGTCCCAACGGCGCCGGCAAGACGACGCTGGTCCGCCTCCTGACCGGCGAGCTGGCGCCCGACTCCGGCCGGCTCCGGCTCGGCACCCGGCTCCAGGCGCTCTACTTCGACCAGCGCCGGGAGAGCCTCGACCTGGAGGCGTCGCTCTGGCAGAACCTCGTGCCCGGCGGCGGCGACAGCGTCATGGTCGGCGACCGGCAGCGCCACGTGGTGGCCTACCTGCGGGACTTTCTGTTCGAGGAGAGCCAGGCTCGCCAGCCGGTCAAGTCGCTCTCCGGCGGCGAGCGCAACCGCCTGCTGCTGGCGCGGCTCTTCGCCAGGCCGAGCAACCTCCTGATCCTGGACGAGCCGACCAACGACCTCGACATGGACACGCTCGACCTGCTGCTCGACGTGCTCGACGACTACGCGGGCACGCTGCTGCTGGTCAGCCACGACCGCGACTTCCTCGACCGGCTGGTCACGGGCCTGATCGTGCTCGAGGGCGACGGCAAGGTCGTGGAGCAGGTCGGCGGCTACAGCGACTACCTCGACGCCCGCCGCGGCGCCACCGCCGAGCGCAGGCCGCCCGATGCGACGGGCCCGACCGGGCCGGCGCGGCAGAAGACGGCATCGCGCAAATTGGGATACCGCGAGCAGCGCGAGCTCGACGGCTTGCCGGCGAAGATCGACGACCTCACGGAACGAACCCGGGCCCTCGAGGCGAAGCTCGCCGATCCCGATCTCTACAGCGCGCGGCCCGAGGACTATCAGGCCGCCGCGGCTGAGCTGGCCGGCCTGCGCGACACGCTCGAAGCGGCCGAGGCGCGCTGGATCGAGCTGGAAGAAAAGCGCGAGGCGCTCGGCGGCGTCGAGCGCGCCTCCTGACCGGAACGGACCGCCATGATCCTGCGCTCCTCGCCCAATCACGACGCGCGGCCCGAGGGCCAGGCCGTCGACATCCTGCTGATCCACTACACCGGCATGACCAGCGCCGAGGCCGCGATCGACCGTCTCTGCGACCCCGAGGCGAAGGTGAGCGCGCACTACTGCATCGACGAGGACGGCAGCCTCTACCGGCTGGTGCCGGAGGAGCGGCGGGCCTGGCACGCCGGCGTCGCGCGCTGGGCCGGACGCGACGACATCAACGCCCGCTCGATCGGCATCGAGCTGGTCAATCCGGGGCACGAGTTCGGCTACCGTCCCTTTCCCGAGGCCCAGATGAGGGCGCTGATCGCGCTGGCAGCGGACATCGTCAAGCGCCACCCGATCCCGCCCGCCCGGGTTCTCGGGCACTCCGACGTCGCGCCGCTGCGCAAGCAGGACCCGGGAGAGCTGTTCGACTGGGCCCGCCTGGCCCGTGCCGGCATCGGCCTCTGGCCCGATCCTGCGTCGCCCGCCGCGGCGCCGGGCAAGATGCCGCAGGACCTCGAACGCTACGGCTACGGCTACCTCGACGAGGATCCGGCCGCCGTGATCCGGGCCTTTCAGCGCCACTTCCGGCCCGAGGCCGTGACCGGCTCCATGGACCGGGAGAGCCGCCGGCGGCTAGCCGCCCTGCTGCGTCTGGTTGACGGCCCCGGCGGCGCGGCCTAGATGAAGAAGGGTCAGACGGCCGGATGGCCGCTCCCGGTGCCTCGGCGCCGGGGGAGGAAAGTCCGGGCTCCATGGAAACGCGGTGCCGGGTAACACCCGGCGGGGGCGACCCCAGGGAAAGTGCCGCAGAAAGCAAACCGCCCGCCGAAGCCTTGGCGAAGGCGGGTAAGGGTGAAAGGGTGCGGTAAGAGCGCACCGCGTTGCCGGCAACGGGAACGGCACGGTAAACCCCACCAGGAGCAAGACCAAGTAGGGGCGGCAGGCTTCGGCCAGCGGGTTTCCACGCCGCCGCCCGGGTAGGTCGCGCGAGGCGTCCGGCAACGGGCGTCCCAGATGAATGGCCATCCCCCCTTCAAGGGGGACAGAACCCGGCTTACAGGCCGTCTGACGCTCAGCCCGCACTTTGCCCGCAGACGGCGTCCGGCCCGATCCCATGATTTCCCATGACTCCGCCGCTTTGGACCGGAGCCGAGCAGCCTCTGCCGTCTTGTCTTGGCCCCGTTTCATTTTGAGAACAAAATAAGAACAAAGTCGCCGTATGCACTCGAACCTTCCTTCATCCAGTATCTCAAGAACTGAAAACCACGAGATCTGGTGAAGACCTCAAACCCAATAAAAGAAGGCCCTTAACCTCTTTTTAACCCTAAGAGTTTTACTTGCCGCACCATTGACACCCATGATTTCCCATGTTATCCCAAACTCACCCATGAGAGATCCAAAAGATCCCAAGATGGGGGGAGAGCGGCAAAGCGGGGAAATCAGCGAACGGCATGGTCGTGACTGCAGGCGGCCGAGCCCCGGGAGACGAAAGTGGCGGTGTTCTTTGGCACCTTCGAGAACAAGGTCGACCGCAAGGGTCGGGTCTCCGTGCCTGCGCCTTTTCGTCAAGCGATCGCCCGCTCGTCCTACGCGGGGATCATCGTCCGTCCCTCCTACCGCCACACGGTCATCGAAGGCTCCGATCTCGAGTTCCTCGAGGCGCTCAATGACAGCGCCATGGAGAACGACCTCCACTCCGAGGATCAGCAGGATCTCGGCCTGACCATCTTCGCCGACTCCTTCCAGCTTCCGTTCGACCCCGAGGGGCGGGTGATCCTGCCGGCCGACATGATCGACTACGCCGGACTTACCGATCGCGCCTGCTTCGTCGGCATGGGCCCTTCGTTCCAGATCTGGCAGCCGGAAGACCTGCAGCAACACAAGGAGGCCGCCAGGGACCGGGCACGGAGCCAGGGCCTCACCCTGTCGCTGCGGCAGAGGAGTAAGGAACAGTGAACGCGTCAGGCGGGACCACGCGCGAGGCTTCGGCCGAGGCGCACCGGCCGGTCATGGTCCGGGAGGTCTTGCGCGCGCTGGAGCCGCGCGACGGCGCGATCTACCTCGACGGCACCTTCGGCGCCGGCGGCACGACGCAGGCGCTGCTGGCGGCGGCCGACTGCCGGGTCTGGGCGATCGATCGGGACCCGGAGGCCGTGCGCCGCGGCGAGACCCTGGCGCCGCGGTTTCAGAACCGACTCACGGTGATCGAGGGCCGCTTCGGCGATATGGACGCGCTGGTCATGGCGCGCGACCTCGAAACGGTCGACGGGATCACCCTGGACCTTGGGGTCTCGTCGCCGCAGCTCGACCGGCCCGAGCGCGGGTTCTCGTTCCGCGAGGAAGGCCCCCTCGACATGCGCATGTCCGGCCCGGACAGCGACGACGGCCCGACGGCGGCCGAGGTGGTCAACACCTACCCCGAGGCAGAGATCGCCGACATCCTGTGGCGCTTCGGCGAGGAGCGGCGCTCCCGTGCGATCGCCCGGGCGATCGTCGCCCGGCGCAAGGACGCGCCCTTCGCCACCACCACCCAGCTGGCCGACCTGGTGCGCGCCATCCTGCGGCGGGTGCCCGGCGGCACCGACCCGGCGACCCGGACTTTCCAGGCCCTGAGAATCTTCGTGAACGACGAGCTCGGCGAGCTCGACCGCGGCCTCCAGGCCGCCGAGACGCTGCTCTGTCCGGGCGGCCGCCTCGCGGTGATCGCCTTCCATTCGCTGGAGGACCGCAAGGTCAAGGACTTCCTGCGGGCGCGCAGCGCGCGCGGCGGCGGCGGCTCACGCCACCGACCGGCCGCGCCCGACGACGCCGCGCCGGCGGCGAGCTTCAGCCTGCTCTTCAAGGGCGCGCTCAAGCCCCAGGAGGACGAGATCCGGATCAACCCGCGCGCCCGCTCGGCGCGCCTGCGCGCGGCGGTCCGAACCGACGCGCCGGCCTGGCCCCACGGCCCGCAGTCCAATCAGCGAGGGAGGCGGCGTTGAAAGGCATGGCTCTCATGATCTGGGTCCTGGCGGCGGCGCTCGCCGCCTTCGGTCTGTTCCACGTCAAGCACGAGATTAGCGCCATCGAGGAGGAGCTGGCCGACGTGCGCCGCTCGATCATGGCCCGCCGCGAGGCGATCCACATCCTCGAGGCCGAGTGGAGCTATCTCAACCAGCCGTCGCGCATCGCCGAACTGGCGCGGCGCCACCTCAACCTCGCGCCGATGACGCCCGAGCAGGTGCTCGGCATGGCGCAGCTGCCCTACCGGCGCCACCGCACCGCGAGCGCCGGGCAGCTCGACGCGGCAGGCCTCAGCGCAGAGGTCGGGAGGGAGTGATGATGAGCTTCGACGCCCAGGACTGCCGGCCCTGCCGGCCCACGGCCCTCGATCCGGGACGCGACGGCGAGGCCCTGGTCCAGATTGATGGGACCCTGAAACAGAGCCTGGACACCGGGCGGGCCCGGCTCGCCGTTTCGGGGCTGATCTTCATGCTGGCTTTCACGGCGATCGGCCTGCGCCTCTTCGGCCTCGTCCTGTTTCAGGACATCGAGGAGCCGAAGGTCGCCCACACGCCGGCCCACGGCGTCCTGGAGACGCTGCGCGCCGATATCGTCGATCGCAACGGCGTCGTTCTGGCGACGACCCTGCCCACAGTATCGCTCTACGCCAACCCGCGGCAGATCATCGACAGCGCCGCGGCGGCCCGCGGCCTCGCCGCGGTCCTGCCCGACATCTCGGAGCCGGACCTCGCCCGCCGCCTGGCGAGCGACCGGGCCTTCGTCTGGATCAAGCGCAAGCTCACGCCGCGCCAGCAGCAGCTGGTCAACGGGCTGGGCCTGCCCGGCGTCTACTTTCAGCCCGAGGCCCAGCGGGTCTATCCCCACGGCGCGCTGACCGCCCACTTGGTCGGCCTGACGGACATCGACAGTCAGGGCCTCTCCGGTCTCGAGCAGGTCTTCGACCGGCAGCTGCGGCACAACGCCGATCCTCTGCGCTCGAGCCTCGACATCCGCCTCCAGCACGTGCTCGCCGAGGAGCTGGCGAACACCATGCGGGACTTCGAGGCCGCGGGCGCCGCCGGACTGATCCTGGACGTCGACACCGGCGAGATCCTCGCCATGGCGTCGCTGCCGAGCTTCGACCCCGCCGACCCGGGACGGGCGGCGGAGGAGGCCCGCTTCAACCGGGCCTCGCTCGGGCTCTACGAGATGGGGTCCGTGTTCAAGATCTTCACCACCGCCATGGCGCTGGACCAGGAGGTCGTGGCGCTCGACGACGGCTTCGACGTGAGCCAGCCCATCCGCGCGGCCAGCTACACGATCACCGACTTCAAGCCCAAGAACCGGTGGCTCTCCGTGCCGGAAATCTTCATTTATTCCAGCAACATCGGCACGGTGCACATGGCCACGGCGAGCGGCACGGCGGCCCAGCAGGCCTTCCTCGACGGCCTCGGCCTCACCCGCGAGCTCTCGCTCGAACTGCCCGAGCGCGGCACCCCCCTGCTGCCGGCGCCCTGGACCGACCTCAGCACGGTGACGATCTCCTATGGCCACGGCCTCGCGGTCACGCCGGTGCACGTCGCCAAGGCGGTCGCGGCCGTGGTCAACGGTGGCAATCTCCGGCCGGCGACCCTGCTCAAGCACGAGGGCGCCCGTCCAGCGCCGGCGCGCCAGGTAATGAGCGCGCAGACCTCGCAGCGAATGCGCTGGCTGATGCGCCTGGCGGTGCAGGCGGGCACCGGCCGCAAGGCCGACGCCGCCGGCTACCTCGTCGGCGGCAAGACCGGCACGGCCGACAAGCCCGGACGCTCTGGCTATGACAGCGGTTCGCGCATCGCCTCCTTCGCCGGGGCCTTTCCCATGGATCGGCCGCGCTTCGTCGTGCTGGCCGTGGTCGACGAGCCCAAGGGCCGGGAGAGCACATTCGGTTACGCCACCGGCGGCTGGGTCGCGGCGCCCGCGGTCGGCCGCATCATCGAGAGAATTGGCCCCATGGCCGGAATTTTGCCCAGATCGCCCGATAAACAGCAGGGCGCGGAACGGCATCTGGTTCCGGCCAGCTACAGGGGAACTGCTCTTGCAATTGAGTGAACTGCTAGACGGACTGAGGATCGACATGACGCCCGCGGCGGCCTTGCGGAGCTTGGATATCAAGGGGCTTTCGGCCGACAGCCGGAAGATCGCCCCCGGGTATCTCTTTGCCGCCCTGCCCGGGTCCCAAACCGACGGGCGCCGCTTCATCGACGACGCGGTCAAGCGCGGCGCGGTCGCGGTGCTGACCGCGCCGGGCGCCGAGCGGGCCGAGGCCCCGGTGCCGCTGCTGACCGACCCGAACCCGCGCCGCCAGCTCGCCTACCTGGCGGCCCGTTTCTACGCCACGCAGCCGCGCACCATCGCCGCCGTTACCGGCACCAACGGCAAGACCTCGGTCGCCGAATTCACCCGCCAGATCTGGCGCGGCCTGGGCCACAGCGCCGCCAGCCTCGGCACCCTGGGCCTCAACCCGCCACGCGCCGACACGCCGGCTTCGCTCACCACCCCGGACCCGGTCGAGCTGCACCGCTGCCTCGCGGCGCTGGCCGGCGAGGGCGTCGATCATCTGGCCATGGAGGCGTCCAGCCACGGGCTCGACCAGTTCCGCCTTGACGGCCTGCGGGTCTCGGCGGCCGCTTTCACCAACCTGTCCCGGGACCACCTCGACTATCACGGCAGCGAGGCCGCCTACTTCGCGGCCAAGGAACGGCTCTTCGCCGAGCTCCTGCCGGAGGGCGCGACCGCCGTCCTCAACGCCGACGTCGAGCAGTTCGGACCCCTGGAGAAGCTGTGCCGCGGGCGCGGCATCTCCGTTATCGGATACGGCGCCGCCGGACGCGAACTGCGTCTTGAACGGCGCGCGGCGGCGGCCGAAGGGCAAAGCCTCACCCTCAACGCCCTCGGCCGCCGCGAAGACGTCCGCCTGCCCCTGGCCGGCGCGTTCCAGGCCGCCAACGCCCTGGCAGCGCTCGGCCTCGTGCTGGCGACCGCGCCCTCGCCCGAAGCCGTGCTCGACGACGCGCTCGCCGCGCTCGGCACGCTGACCGGGGTCGCCGGCCGGCTGGAGCTGGTCGGCCGCAGCGGAACAGGCGGGCTCGTGTTCGTCGACTACGCACACACGCCCGACGCCCTGGCCAGCGTACTCACGGCCCTGCGCGGCCACACCGAGCGCCGGCTCGTGACCGTGTTCGGCTGCGGCGGCGACCGCGACAGCGGCAAGCGCCCCCTCATGGGCGAGATCGCCGCCCGCCTGGCCGACCGGGTCTACGTCACCGACGACAATCCGCGCGGCGAGCCGCCGGCGGCGATCCGGCGGGCCATCATGACCGCCGCACCGGGCGCAACGGAAATCGGCGACCGGGCCGAGGCGATCGCGGCGGCGATCGCCTCGCTGGCATCTGGCGACCTGTTGGTGATCGCCGGCAAGGGCCACGAGACCGGCCAGATCGTCGGCGACAAGGTCCTGCCGTTCGACGATCGGCAGGTCGCCCGCGCCGCCCTGGCCGCCGCCGGAGGTGCGTCATGACCCCCGCGGCGCTCTGGGCCTCGGCGGAGGCGGTCGAGGCGACCGGCGGCCAGGTCAGCGGTGACTGGACCGCCTCCGGCATCTCGATCGACAGCCGCAGCGTCGCGCCCGGCGACCTCTTCGTTGCCCTGGAAGGACCCAACTTCGACGGCCACGACTTCATCGCAAAGGCCCTGGCGGGCGGCGCCGTCGCGGCCATGGCGCACCGCCGCCCCGACGGCCTGGACCCGGCCGCCCCGCTGCTGCTGGTCGACGACACCCTGGCCGCGCTGAATCGGCTCGGCGCGGCGGCCCGCGTTCGCAGCCAGGCGCGCTTCGCCGGCGTGACCGGCAGCGTGGGGAAGACCGGCACCAAGGAGGCGATACGCCACTGCCTCGCGGCCCAGGCGCCGACCAGCGCCAGCGCCGCCAGCCTGAACAACCATTGGGGCGTGCCGCTCTCGCTGGCGCGCATGGACCGGCAGGCGCGCTACGGCGTGTTCGAGATGGGCATGAACCACGCCGGCGAGATCCGCGCCCTGACCCGCCTGGTGCGGCCTCACGTGGCCCTGATCACCACGGTCGAGGCGGCGCACAGCGCCCACTTCGACTCGATCGAGGGCATCGCCGAAGCCAAGGCCGAGATCTTCGAGGGCGTCGAGCCCGGCGGCACCGCAATCCTCAAGCGCGAGCACCCGCTGTTCCAGCTGCTCGCGGCCCGCGCCCGCGAGGCCGGCATCGAGCGGATCGTCACCTTCGGCCGCCATCCGGACGCCGACGCCCACGTCCTCGAAGCCACGCTCGACGGCGGCCACAGCCGGATCAGAGCCTCGGTCCACGGCGCCGAGCTGGCCTACCGGGTCGGCCTGCCGGGCGACCACTGGGTCGAGAACTCGCTCGCGGTGCTCGCCACGGTGGCGGCGCTCGGCGCCGACCTCGCCGCGGCCGCCGGCGAACTGGCCGGCCTGCAGCCCCTGAAGGGACGCGGCGCCCAGCGCAGCCTGGCGCTGCCGGGCGGCGGCTTCACCCTGATCGACGACAGCTACAACGCCAACCCGACGTCGATGAGGGCGGCCTTTCAGGTGCTCCGGCTCGCGGCGCCCGGCGCCGGCGGCCGGCGCCTCGCGGTGCTCGGCGACATGCTGGAGCTGGGATCGGCGTCGCGGAACATGCACGCCGACCTGAGCGAGCCCCTGCTCGAGGCCGGCATCGACCTGGTGTTCACCTGCGGCGCCGACATGGCGGCGCTGGACGAAGCCCTGCCCGCCGAGCGGCGGGGCGGGCACGCGGCCGATTCCGCCAAGCTCGCGCCCCTGGTCGCCGCCGCGCTCAGGCCGGGCGACGTGGTGCTGGTCAAGGGCTCGCTCGGCAGCCGCATGGCGAACGTGATCGAGGCGCTGTCCCAGCTGGGCGAAGCGCCGGCGCGCGCCGCCAACGGACAATAGGGGGCGCGCATGCTGTTCAACTTCCTCGTCCCCCTGGCCGAAGAGCACATTGCGTTCAACGTCTTCCGCTACATCACCTTTCGCAGCGGCGGCGCGATCATCACGGCGCTGTTCATCAGCTTCGTGCTGGGTCCCTCGGTGATCAACTGGCTGAAGTCGCGCCAGGGCGAAGGGCAGCCGATCCGGGACGACGGGCCGGAGAGCCACCTCTTGACCAAACAGGGCACGCCGACCATGGGCGGCGTGCTGATCCTGCTGGCGATCGCCATCTCGACCTTGCTCTGGGCCGACCTGACCAACGGCTTCGTCTGGGCGATCCTCTTCATCACCGTCGGCTTCGGCCTGATCGGCTTCGGCGACGACTACCTGAAGCTGACCAAGCGCAACTCGCGGGGCCTGCCCAGCCGCTTAAAGTTCCTGGCCCAGCTCGCCGTCGGCACAACGGCGGCGGTCTGGATCTGGTACCTGAGTAGCGAGACCCTCCAGACCCACCTGGCGATCCCCCTGCTCAAGGACATCCTGCTCGATCTCGGCTGGTTCTATCTCGCCTTCGCCGTCTTCGTCATGGTCGGCGCCTCCAACGCGGTCAACCTGACCGACGGCCTCGACGGCCTGGCCATCGTGCCGGTCATGATCGCAGCCGGCTGCTTCGGCCTGATCGCCTACCTGGTCGGCCGCACCGACTTCTCGACCTATCTGCAGCTGCACTACGTCGCCGGCACCGGCGAGCTGACGGTATTCTGCGGCGCCCTGGTCGGCGCCAGCCTCGGCTTTCTCTGGTTCAACGCCCCGCCGGCCATGGTCTTCATGGGCGACACGGGCTCGCTCTCCTGCGGCGGCGCGCTGGGCGGCATCGCGGTGATCACCAAGCACGAGATCGTGCTGGCGATCGTCGGCGGGCTCTTCGTGCTCGAGACCGTCTCGGTCATCGTGCAGGTCGCCTCGTTCAAGCTGACCGGCAAGCGGATCTTCAAGATGGCGCCGCTGCACCACCACTTCGAGAAGAAGGGCTGGGCCGAGCCGACCATCGTGATCCGCTTCTGGATCATCGCCTCGATCCTGGCCCTGGCCGGCCTCTCGACCTTGAAACTGCGCTGAGGGATGGAGCCGGCGTGATCGACCTCTTCTACTTCAGCGGACTTCCCGTCGCGGTCCTGGGGCTCGGCACCTCGGGGCTGTCGGCGGCGCGCGCGCTGGCCGCGAGCAAGGCCGACGTCCGGGCCTGGGACGACGACCCGGCGCGCCGCGCGGCCGCCGAGCGCGAAGGCATCCCGGTGGTCGATCTGGCGGCCTGCGACTGGCGGGAGATGACCACCCTGGTGATCTCGCCGGGCATTCCCCATCTGCACCCGGCGCCGCACCCGGTGGCGGCGCTCGCCCGCGAGCACAACTGCGAGATCGTCAGCGACATCGAGCTGCTGGCCCGCGCGCAGCGCAACGCCAGCTACGTCGGCATCACCGGCACCAACGGCAAGTCGACCACGACGGCCCTGATCGGCCACATCCTCGAGACCGCGGGCCGCGACGTCGCGGTCGGCGGCAACCTGGGCACGCCCGCGCTCGCCCTGGAGGCTCTCGAATCTGGCGGCATCTACGTCCTCGAGATGTCGAGCTATCAGCTCGAGATCACCGTCTCGATCACCTTCGACGTCGCCGTGCTGCTCAACATCAGCGCCGACCATCTGGAGCGTCACGGCGGCTTCGAGGGCTACGTCGCCGCCAAGCGCCTGATCTTCCACCGCCAGACCCGGCCGCGCAGCGCCATCGTCGGGATCGACGACGAGACCAGCCGGGGCATCTGGGAAGACCTCAGCACCGCCGACGAGCAGATCGTCGTCCCGATCTCCGGCAGCCGGGCGGCGCCCGGCGGGGTCTACGTAGACGAGGGCGTCCTGGTCGACGATACCGAGGGCCAAGGCGTGCGCGCCCTGGACCTGCGGCCGATACCCAGCCTTCCGGGGGCGCACAACTGGCAGAACGCGGCCGCGGCCTATGCCGCGTGCAAGGCGCTCGGCATCCAGCCGCCCGTGATCACCGCCTGCATGCAGAGCTTCCCGGGGCTCGCCCACCGCCAGGAGCTGGTCGCCGTGATCGACGGCGTCAGCTACGTCAACGACTCCAAGGCAACCAACGCCGACGCGGCCGCCAAGGCCCTCGCCTGCTACGGCCGGATCTTCTGGATCGCCGGCGGCCAGCCCAAGGAGGGCGGCCTGGCGGCGCTCGCGCCGACCTACGGCAACATCGCTCACGCCTTTCTGATCGGCGAAGCCGCCGAGAGCTTCGCCGAGGCCCTGGACGGCCAGGTCGCGCACAGCCTCTGCGGCGACCTGGAGACCGCCGTGCGCGCCGCCCAGGCCGCCGCCAACCAGGCGGGCAAGACCGGCGCGGTCGTTCTGCTCTCGCCCGCCGCCGCCTCCTTCGACCAGTACCGGAACTTCGAGGCGCGCGGCGAGCACTTCCGCGCCCTGGTCGAGGCGCTTCCTGGACACCACGCCGATCTCGGTCCCGGCGGGGCGGTGCTGCCATGACCACCTTCGACCGCACCGATACCAGTATCCTGGCCCGCTGGTGGTGGACCGTCGACCGCTGGACCTTCGTCGCCCTGCTCGGGCTCATGGGCTTCGGCGCTGTGCTGGTTCTGGCGTCCTCGCCCGCGGCGGGCGCGCGCATCGGCCTGCCCAGCTTCAGTCTGGCCCAACGGCAGCTCGTCCTGCTGCCGCTCGCGGCGGTCGTCATGATCGCGGTCTCGATGCTGAACGCGCGGGCCGTGCGCCGCCTCGCCGCGCTCGGCCTGGTGGCCGCCATGGCGCTCTGCCTGCTCACGCTCCTGGCCGGGACCGAGATCAAGGGCGCGACCCGCTGGCTCTCCTTCGCCGGGTTCTCGCTCCAGCCCTCGGAGATCCTGAAGCCCTGTTTCGCCGTCGTCGCCGCCTGGATGTTCGCTGCCTGGAGGCAGAACCCTTCCCTGCCCGGAGCCGCGATCGCCGGCGCCCTCTGGCTCGCCTGCGCCGGCCTGCTGCTGCTCCAGCCCGACGTCGGCCAGACCTTCGTGGTCACCGCGGTCTGGGGCTTCCAGTTCTTCCTGGCGGGCCTGCCGCTGATCTGGGTCGGCGGCCTCGTCGCGCTCGGCGTCACGGCGCTCTTCGTCGCCTATCTCGCCCTGCCCCACGTCGCCCAGCGGATCGACAGCTTCCTCGATCCGGGCGCGGGCGACCGCTACCAGGTCGACCGCTCGATCGAGGCCTTCATGAACGGCGGCCTGCTCGGCCGCGGCCCGGGCGAGGGCACGGTCAAGGAGCATCTCCCGGATTCGCACTCCGATTTCATCTTCGCCGTGGCCGGCGAGGAGCTGGGCCTGATCGCCTGCCTCCTTATTGTCGCGCTCTTCGGCTTCGTCGTGCTGCGCGGCTTCAGCCGGGCGTTCCAGGACTCCTCGCTCTTCGTGCTCCTGGCGGCGAGCGGCCTGCTGGCCCAGTTCGGGCTCCAGGCGCTGATCAACATGGCCTCGGCGCTGCACCTGATGCCGACCAAGGGCATGACCCTGCCGTTCATCAGCTACGGCGGATCCTCCCTGATGGGTCTCGCCCTCGGCATGGGCATGGCGCTCGCGCTGACCCGGCGGCGGGTCTGGACGGAGGACGCGCCATGAGCGGCCGGTCGGTCAACCGGGTCGTGCTGGCGGCCGGCGGCACCGGCGGGCATATGTTCCCCGCCCAGGCCCTGGCGCGCGCGCTCCTGGCGCGTGGCCACGCGGTTACCCTGATCACCGACCGGCGCGGCGCCGGGTTCGGTGACGACCTGGCCGAGGTCGCAGTGCAGCGGATCGCCGCCGGGCAAATGGCCGGGCGCGGCCTGGCCGGCAAGCTGAAGGGCGCGGCCAGCCTGCTGGTTGGCTACGTCCAGGCGCGCGGCCTGCTGCGCCAGCTCGGCGCCGAGGCGGTGGTCGGCTTCGGCGGCTATCCGTCGGTTCCGACCGTCTTCGCAGGCGCCCATCTCGGCCTGCGTGTGGTGCTGCACGAGCAGAACGCCGTGCTCGGCCGCGCCAACCGCCTGCTCGCGCCGCGTGCCGACGCCATTGCCACCTGCTTCGGCCAGGTCGAGCGGGTCGGCTCCGGCGACCGGGCGAAGCTGCACATGACCGGCAATCCGGTGCGCGACGGCTTCCGCGCGGCCCCCTATCCCGCGGCCGGCGCCGAGGGCCCCCTGCGCCTGCTGGTCACCGGCGGCAGCCAGGGCGCCCGCGCCTTCAACGACCTGGTGCCCGGCGCCGTGGCCCGCCTGCCGCAGTCCCTGCGCGACCGCCTGGAGATCAGCCAGCAGGTCCGCGGCGAGGCGGAGCTCGCCGCCGTGACCCGGGCCTACGCCGACTGCGGCGTCAGGGCCGATCTGCGCACCTTCTTCGACGACGTGCCGCAACGCCTGGCCGCCGCCCATCTCGCGGTGACCCGGGCCGGGGCCTCGACCATTGCCGAGCTCGCCGCCGTCGGCCGGCCGGCGCTCCTGATCCCCTATCCCTACGCCGCCGACGACCATCAGACCGCCAACGCCCGCGCCCTGGCCGAGGCCGGCGGCGCCTGGCTGGCGCCGGAATCGAGCCTGACCGCCGAGGGGCTCGCAGAACAGCTGGAGTCGCGCCTGACCGCGCCCGAGACCCTGGCCAAAGCGGCGGCCGCCGCCGAGGCCTTCGCCCGTCCCGACGCGGCGGGCCGGCTGGCCGACCTGGTGACCGGCGCGGCGCGCGACAACGGCGGCAACCGGACCGGCGATCTCGATACCGAGGAGGCGGCTTGATGCGAGGCTTGCCGGTCAATCTCGGGACCATCCACTTCGTCGGCATCGGCGGCATCGGCATGTCCGGCATCGCCGAGATCCTGCACAACCTCGGCTACAAGGTGCAGGGCAGCGACATGTCGGAGAACGCCAACGTCAAGCGCCTGCGCAACCTGGGCATCAAGGTCATGGTCGGGCACAAGCCCGAGCAGGTCGAGGACGCCCAGGTCGTCGTGGTGTCGTCCGCGGTCAAGGAGGACAATCCCGAGGTCATGGCGGCGCGCGAGCGCTTCGCCCCGGTCGTGCGGCGGGCCGAGATGCTGGGCGAGCTGATGCGCCTGAAATGGTCGATCGCCGTCGGCGGCACCCACGGCAAGACCACGACGACCTCCATGGTGGCCGCCATGCTCGACGCCGCCGATCTCGACCCGACGGTCATCAACGGCGGCATCATCAACGCCTACGGAACCAACGCGCGGCTCGGCGAGGGCGACTGGATGGTGGTCGAGGCCGACGAGAGCGACGGCACCTTCGTCAAGCTGCCCGCGACCATCGCCGTGGTCACCAACGTCGACCCGGAGCACCTCGACTTCTACGGCTCGGTCGAGGACCTGCACAAGGCCTTCGAGACCTTCATCGGCAACATCCCGTTCTACGGCTTCGCCGTGCTCTGCATCGACCATCCCGTGGTGCAGTCCCTGGTCGGCCGGATCGAGGACCGCCGGATCATCACCTACGGCTTCAATCCCCAGGCCGAGGTGCGCGCCGAGAACATCGAGACCACCCCGGGCGGCTCCCGCTTCGACGTGTCCCTGACCTACCGCAAGAAGGGCGAGTCGCGCAGTCTCAAGGGCCTCACCCTGCCCATGGTCGGCCACCACAACGTCCAGAACGCCCTAGCCGCCGTAGCGATCGCCGGCGCGCTCGATCTCGAGGACCACATGGTCCGCAAGGGCCTGGCCAATTTCGGCGGGGTCAAGCGGCGCTTCACCATGACCGGCGAGGCCGGCGGGATCAGCGTGATCGACGACTATGGCCACCACCCGGTCGAGATCTCCGCGGTCCTGAAGGCGGCCCGTCTCGCCGCCGCGGGCAAGGTCATCGCCGTGGTCCAGCCGCACCGCTACACCCGCCTGGAGAGCCTCTTCGAAGATTTCTGCAGCTGCTTCAACGACGCCGACCTGGTGATCGTCGCCGAGGTCTTCGCCGCCGGCGAGGAGCCGATCGAGGGCGTCGGCCGCGACGCTCTGGTCGAGGGTCTGCGCGCCCGCGGCCACCGCCACGTGCTGCCCCTGCCCGGCGAGGACGCGCTGGCCGACCTCATCATCGAGAACGGCGAGGCCGGCGACCTGGTTGTCTGCCTGGGCGCCGGCAACATCACCGCCTGGGCGAACGCGCTGCCCAACGCCCTGGCCGACCGCCTGGCGGGCCGCAAGAAGGCGCGCGGCGGGGAGAAGAAGACATGATGGCGGCCGCGCCCACCCAGGCCGAAGGCCTCGCCGCCCGCCTGCCCGCCCTGCGCGGCCGGATCAGCGAGGGGGCCGACCTCTCCCGGGTCACCTGGTTCCGTGTCGGCGGCCCGGCCGAGGTGCTGTTCAAGCCGGCCGACCGGGACGACCTCCTGGCTTTCCTCAAGGGGCTGCCGGGCGGCGTGCCGGTGACCCTGCTCGGCGTCGGATCCAACCTCCTGGTGCGCGACGGCGGCGTCCCCGGCGTCGTGGTTCGCCTGGGCCGGGCCTTCGCCGAGATCGCCGCCGAGGGCACCGAGGTCGTCTGTGGCGCCGCGGCGCTCGACTACAACGTGGCGAAGGTGGCCCAGTCCGCCGGCATCGCCGGCCTCGAGTTCCTCTGCGGCGTGCCGGGCACGATCGGCGGCGCCCTGCGCATGAACGCCGGGGCCTACCAGCGGGAAATCAAGGACGTGCTGGTGTGGGCCGAGGCGGCCACGCCGGACGGCGAGCTGCACCGCCTGACCCCGGACGAGATGGGTCTGAGCTACCGGCGCTGCGCCCTGCCCGAGGACTGGATCTTCCTGGGCGCGCGGTTGCGCGGCGAGCCCGGCGAGCGGACCGCGATCGCCGCCCGCATGGCCGAGATCCAGCACGCCCGGGAAGAGACCCAGCCGATCCGCAACCGGACCGGCGGGTCGACCTTCAAGAACCCGCCGGGCGCGAAGGCCTGGGAGCTGATCGACCAGGCCGGCTGCCGCGGCCTCCGGCACGGCAAGGCCATGGTCTCGGACAAGCACTGCAACTTCCTGATCAATACCGGCGGCGCCACCGCGGCCGAGCTCGAGGAGCTGGGCGAGATGGTCCGGCAGCGCGTGCAGGCGCAAAGCGGCGTCGGGCTGGAATGGGAAATCCGCCGGATCGGGGTTCCCGCGACCAACGGCAGACCCGACGAGGCGGCGCCATGAGCAAGCATGTCGCCGTTCTGATGGGCGGATCCTCGGCCGAGCGCGCGGTCTCCCTGATTTCAGGGCGGGACTGCGCCGCGGCGCTGCGCGAAGCCGGCTACACGGTCAGCGAGATCGATGTCGGCCACGACCTGGCCGCCCTGGTCGCCGCCCTGACGCCGGCGCCCGACGTCGCCTTCAACGCGCTGCACGGCCGCTGGGGCGAGGACGGCTGCATCCAGGGCGCGCTCAACCTGATGCGCATCCCCTACACCCATTCCGGCCTGCTCGCCTCCGCGCTAGCCATGGACAAGCCGATGGCCAAGCGTCTCTTCGCCGAGGCCGGGCTGCCCTGCGCCGAGGGCGTCGTGGTCGGCCGGGACGCCGTGCTCGCCGGTGACGTCATGGCGCGGCCCTACGTCGTCAAGCCCACCAACGAGGGCTCCAGCGTCGGCGTCACAATCGTGCTCGAGGGCGACAACGAGCCGCCGCTGTCCGAGGAGAACTGGGGCTTCGGCGAGACCGTCCTGGTCGAGCGCTACGTCCCGGGCCGGGAGCTCACCGTCTCGGTGATGGGCGACCAAGCCCTGGCGGTCACCGAGATCCGCCCCGGCGAAGGCTTCTACGACTACGAGGCCAAGTATTCCGAGCAGAAGGCGGCCAAGCACGTGGTGCCCGCCGAGATCCCGGAGCCGATCGCCGAAGAGGCCATGGCAATCGCCCTGGCGGCGCACGAGAGCCTGGGGTGCCGCGGGGTCAGCCGGGCGGACTTCCGCTACGACGACACGACCGGCACACCCGGACGCCTTTATCTGTTGGAGATCAACACCCAGCCGGGGATGACGCCCATGAGCCTGGTGCCCGAGCAGGCGGCCCACCGCGGCATCTCTTTCCCCGAACTCTGCGCCTGGATGGTGGAACACGCGGCATGCGACGAGTGAAGAGCGCCAAGAGCAGGAAGTCCAAGAGCAAGCGGACCGCCGCGGAGCGGTTCGGGCCGCGGGCGCGCCGCCTGGCCGCCGGCGGGATGGCGGGCCTGGCCGTGTTCGGTGTCCTCGCGTGGGCCGGCCAGAGTGGCTGGTTCGGCCGGCAGGCCGAGCGGATCGCGGCGGGCGCCTACGGACTGAGCGCGCGCGCCGGCTTCTCGGTCCAGGAGGTCCTGGTCGAAGGCCGCGTACGCACGGAAGCGGACCAGGTTCTGGGCGCGCTGGACGTCAGCCGGGGCGCGCCGATCCTGGCGCTCGACGCCGAGGACGCCCGGCGGCGCCTGGAAGCGCTGCCCTGGGTCGCGCGGGCCTCGATCGAACGCCGCCTGCCCGATGAGATCTATGTCCGCCTCTCCGAGCGGACCCCGCTGGCGCTCTGGCAGATCGACGGCGAGGTCTCGGTGATCGACCGCGACGGCGAAGTGATCCGCGGCATCGAGCCGGACCGCTTCGCCCGGCTGCCGCTGGTCGTCGGCAAGGACGCTCCGCGCGATACCGCCGCGCTGCTCGCCATGCTGGGCGGCGCGCCCAAGCTCAGCGAGCTGGTGACGGCGGCGGTGCGGGTCGGCAGCCGGCGCTGGAACCTGCGGCTGAAGGGCGGGATCGAGGTGCGCCTGCCGGAGAAGAACCCCGAGGAGGCCTGGGCCCGCCTCGCCGACCTGCAGAGCCGGCACGACCTGCTGGCGCGCGACGTGGTGACCATCGACATGCGCCTGCCGGGCCGGCTGCTGGTTCGCTCCGGCGACGCCAAGCCGCTCGAGAAGCGGCCGTCGAAAGGGGGTCAGCGAACATGACCCCGACCACACGGACGACACCCGGAAAGGAAGCCTCGAGACCATGAGACGCGGGCTTGGCAGAATGCGCAAAGGGCTGATCGCCGCCCTCGACGTCGGCAGCAGCAAGATCTGCTGCTTCATCGCCGAGTCGGACGGCACGGGCGCGCCGCGCGTGATCGGCATCGGCCAGCAGGCCAGCCGCGGCCTGCGCAACGGCAACATGGTCGACATGGAGGCCTGCCAGGGCGCGATCCTCTCCGCCGTGCACGCCGCCGAGCAGATGGCCGGAGAGACCATCAGCCAGGTCGTGGTCAGCCTGACCGGCGGCCACCCGGCTTCCACCGCGATCGGCGTCGAGGTCTCGATCGCCGGCCACGAGGTGGGCGACGCGGACCTCAGCCGCGCCCTGCGCCACGGCCAGCGGATCACCGGCCAGAACGGCGAGAGCAACGGGGACGCCGATCTCAGCCGCCTGCTGATCCACTCGATCCCGGTCGGCTACTCGATCGACGACAGCCGTGGCATCCGGGATCCCCGGGGCATGTACGGCCAGACGCTCGGCGTGAAGCTGCACCTGATCACGGCGCGCTCCGGCGCCGTGCGCAACCTGGCGACCTGCATCCAGCGCTGCCACCTCGACATCGCCGGCTTCATTGTGTCGCCCTACGCCTCCGGCCTCGCCTGCCTGGTCGAGGACGAGACCGAGCTCGGCGTTACCGTGATCGACATGGGCGGCGGCACTACCACCATGGCGGTCTTCTTCGAGGGCAACGTGATCTTCACCGACCAGATCCCGGTCGGCGGCATCCATGTGACCAACGACATCGCCCGCGGCCTGTCGACTCCGGTCAGCCACGCCGAGCGGCTCAAGACGCTCTACGGCCACGCCATGGCGGTCGCCGCCGACGAGCGCGAGATGATCGACGTGCCGCAGATCGGCGAGGACGCCCACGAATGCGAGACCCAGCAGGTGGCCCGCTCGATCCTGGTCGGCATCATCCAGCCGCGGCTCGAGGAGACCTTCGAGCTGGTCCGCTCTCACCTGGAGGCGGCGGGATTCGACAAGGTCGCGGGCCGGCGCGTGGTCCTGACCGGCGGCGCCTGCCAGCTGCCCGGGCTGCGCGATCTGGCCGCGCTGATCCTCGACAAGCAGGTCCGCATCGGCCGGCCGAGCCGCACCGCGGGCCTGGCCGAGGCGACCAGCGGGCCGGCCTACTCGACCTGCGCCGGCCTGCTCGCCTGCGCGACGGCCAGCGATTTCATAACGCCCCGCGAAGCAACGCGGGAGGAGGCCCGACCGGGCGGGATGATCGGTCGCCTGGGCCAGTGGGTCAGGGAGAATTTTTGATGAGCGACGCTGTGACGAGCGACTTGCGGACGCCCCGACCGGATCGGGGTACTGAGCCGGCGGGGCCGGCAACGACGGCCGAGATGCCGGCTAGTGGAGGATTGCGATGACCTTGAACCTGAACCTGCCCAAGACCAAGGAGCAGCTTTCGCCCCGTATCACCGTGATCGGCGTGGGCGGCGCCGGCGGAAATGCGGTCAACAACATGATTCAGTCGAACCTCGAGGGGGTCGACTTCGTGGTCGCCAACACCGACGCCCAGGCGCTGGCGCAGACGCTCTGTGACCGGACGATCCAGCTCGGCCGCAACATCACCCAGGGGCTCGGCGCCGGCTCGCGGCCGGACATCGGCCGGGCCGCCGCCGAGGAAGCGCTGGACGACATCCTCGGCCAGCTCGAGGGGTCCAACATGGTCTTCGTGACCGCCGGCATGGGCGGTGGCACGGGCACCGGCGCGGCCCCGGTGATCGCCCGGGCGGCGCGCGAGGCAGGCCTGCTCACGGTCGGCGTGATCACCAAGCCGTTCCACTTCGAGGGCGTGCACCGCCTGCGCCTGGCCGAGAGCGGCATCAACGAGCTGCAGGAGTTCGTCGATACCCTGATCGTCATCCCCAACCAGAACCTGTTCCGGGTGGCGAACGAGAAGACCACCTTCGCCGACGCCTTCAAGATCGCCGACGACGTGCTCGACGCCGGCGTCCGCGGCGTCACCGACCTGATGGTCATGCCGGGCCTGATCAACCTCGATTTCGCCGACATCCGGGCGGTCATGACCGAGATGGGCAAGGCCATGATGGGCACCGGCGAGGCCGAGGGCGAGAACCGGGCGACCGACGCCGCCGAGGCCGCGATCTCAAACCCGCTGCTCGACGACGTTTCGATGAAGGGCGCCCGCGGCGTGCTGATCAACATCACCGGCGGCGCCGACCTGACCCTTTTCGAGGTCGACGAGGCGGCCAACCGGATCCGCGACGAGGTCGACCCCGACGCCAACATCATCTTCGGCTCGACCTTCGTGCCCAACCTCGACGGCCGCATGCGCGTGTCCGTCGTGGCCACCGGCATCGACACCGGCGAAGCCGTGGCGCCCCGCCCCGCCTTCAGCGTGGTATCCGGCGAGGCGGACGCCGTCGCGGACGACGACGAGCTGGACGATCTCGGGGCCTCCGATCCTAGCGCCCACGCGCTCAGGACCCGGGCGACCCTGTCCGGCGGGCGGCGTCGCGACTTCGCCACCGCCGAGAGCGACGGCAACCTGGCGGTCGACGAGGACTCGCTCGGCGAGATCGAGCCCCTCACCGCGTTCGACCGCGGCCATCCGGAGGAAGAGGAAGACGAGCTGGCGACCAGGCCCCGCCGGGCGCCGGGGCTGTTCCGCTCGGCACTTCGGGTCGGCGGCGCCGCGAAGGCCGAAGAGCCGAAGCGCGCCGAGCGGGATCGAGACTGGGACAACGACCAGTTCATGACCCCGCCCGCTCTCGATCGCCAGGGCGCCACGGGCTTCGCCGGGGAGCCGGCCCCGGAGCGCGACGAGGGTGACCGCGAGCCGAGGCTGAGTCCGAGGGCCGGGCAGGCTCCGGCGCGGGACGAGCCGAGGCGCCGCAAGGTTCGGCTGTTCGACCGCGTCGCCGGCGCCGCGCGGGCCAAGCAGGAGCTCGACGTCGCCGAAGACAGCGCGCCCGTCCCCGAAATCCGGGCAGCCAGCCTGAACGAGCCGCGCGTGTCCAGTCTGGAGGCGGCCAAGCCGGTCGCGTCGGGTCATGCCGAGGAAGAGCTGCTGGATATTCCGGCCTTCCTGCGCCGGCAGGCCAACTGACCGGCCGGTCCGGCACGGCAAGAGGAGGACGTCGAAGGCTCGGCGGGCGGCGTGACCGCTTCGCCCCAGGGGCGGCGGCGCGCGACCCCCTTGCGCCGTCCGGAGGATTCGGTAGAAAAAGACTGGCCGGCCCGGATGGTGTCGATCGGCACCGCGAATCCGGCGCCGGCCAGGTGACTCGGAACGGAGCGACGGTTTGAACGAAGCCCGGCGCGGTTTCCTTCGAACCGGATCCGCTTCCGCCGCATTTGTTGAGCGGTAAGGGTCTTGGCCCTATAATGAAGGCAGCTGCGTTCGAGGAGCCCGGCTGGAGCCCATGACGTCTTGGTTAGCGAAAGGTAAACGTGCGGCCCGCGCGTTGCGGCGGTTCCTGTCGCGCGCGATCCTGCCGCCGCTCTTGGTCGCGACGCTGGCCGCCTGCGGCAGCGACGAAGCGCCCCAGTACGTCGAGCAGCCGGTCGAGCAGCTCTACAACCGGGCCATGGACCGGCTCGAGAGCGCCAACTACAAGGAAGCCGCGCGGCTGTTCGACGAGGTCGACCGCCAGCACCCCTACTCGGTCTGGGCGTCCAAGGCCCAGCTCATGTCGGCCTACGCCTATTATCAGGACAACGCCTACGACGACGCGGTCAACACCCTGGATCGCTTCATCCAGCTGCACCCGGGCAACCGGGACATCGCCTACGCCTACTATCTCAAGGCCATCAGCTACTACGAGCAGATCTCGCAGGTCGACCGCGACCAGAAGATGACCCGGCTGGCGCTCGAGTCGCTGGAGGAAGTGGCCCGCCGCTTTCCCGAGAGCCGCTACGCCCGCGACGCGCGGCTGAAGATCGATCTGGCGCGCGACCACATGGCCGGCAAGGAGACCTCGATCGGGCGGTTCTATCAGTCCCGAGGGCACTACCTCGCCGCCATCAACCGCTTCCGGAACGTGGTCGAGCGGTACGAGACCACGACGCACGTCGCCGAGGCGCTGCATCGCCTGGTCGAATGCCACCTCGCGCTGGGCCTGACGCAGGAGGCCTATAAGACGGCCGCCGTGCTCGGCCACAACTATCCCGGCAGCGAGTGGTACGCCGACAGCTACGCCCTGCTCCAGGACCTGGGGGTCCAGCTCGAAGACGAGCCGAACTCGACCGTTGCCCGCGCGCGTCAGCCGCAACAGTGAGGTCTAATGCTGGTCAGCTTGGCGATCCGGGACGTTGTCCTGATTGACCATCTCGACTTGATCTTCGAAGACGGGCTTTGCGCCCTGACCGGCGAGACCGGGGCCGGCAAGTCGATCCTCCTCGATTCCCTCGGGCTGGCCCTGGGCGGCCGCGCCGACACGCGCCTGGTGCGGCACGGTGCGCGGCAGGCCAGCGTGACCGCGGTCTTCGACCTCGACCGGGACCATCCGGCTGCCGGCCTGCTGGCGGACCACGGGCTCCACGGCGACGACGACAGCGTCCTGCTGCGCCGGGTGCTCGGCGCGGACGGCCGCAGCCGGGCCTTCATCAACGACCAGGCGGTCAGCGTCGGGCTGCTGCGGTCCTTCGGCGACAGCCTGGTCGAGATCCAGGGCCAATTCGAGCAGCGCGGCCTGCTCAACTCGGCGACCCACCGCCAGCTTGTCGACTCCTACGCCGGCGCCGGCGGCCTGGCGCGCGAGGTGGCGGCGGCCTGGCGCGCCTGGCGCGAGGCGGTCACAGCGCGCGCCCAGGCGGAGTCCGAGCTCGACCGGGCTCGCAGCGACGAGGCCTTTCTGCGCCATGCCCTGGAGGAGATCGACCTGCTCGCGCCGGAGCCGGGCGAGGCCGCCGCGCTCGCCGAGCAGCGCCACGTCCTGCAGCACGGCGAGAAGGTGATCGAGGCGGTCAACGGCGCGCTCGCCGAGCTGGCCGGCGACGAGGGCGCGCAGAGCGGCCTCGGCGCGGCCCAGTCGGCGCTGGAGCGGGTGGCCGACAAGGCCGGCAAAAGCCTCGATCCCGTTCTGGACGTGCTCGCGCGCGCCGCCGCCGAGACCGAGGAGGCGGTCGCCCGGATCCAGTCGCTTCTGGCTGACTTCGATCTCGATCCGAGGCGCCTCGAGGAGGTCGAGGAGCGCTACTTCGCGCTCAAGGACATGGCCCGCAAGCACGACGTCGAGGTCGACCAGCTGCTGGCGCTGCGAACCCGCCTCGCCGAGCGCCTGGCCGGCATCGACAACAGCGCCGAGCGCCTCGAGGCCTTGACCGCGGCCGTCGAAGCCGCCCGCGCGACCTATCTGGCGCGCGCCGAGACGCTGGGCGAGAAGCGGCGCGAGGCCGCCGAATCTCTGCAAACGGCGGTCAACGGCGAGCTGCCGCCGCTCAAGCTGGAGAAGGCGGTCTTCCTTGCCAGGGTCGAGCGCCTGGACGAGACGGACTGGGGCGCGCAGGGCCTGGACCGGGTCACCTTCGAGGCCTCGACCAACCCGGGCAACCCGCCGGCGGCGCTCAACCGCGTCGCGTCGGGCGGCGAGCTGTCGCGCTTCCTGCTCGCCCTCAAGGTCGTGCTGGCGCGGGTCGACCAGGGCAAGACCCTGGTGTTCGACGAGGTCGACAGCGGCATCGGCGGCGCCACCGCGGACGCCGTCGGCGAGCGCCTGCAGCGCCTGGCCGAGGACCGCCAGATCCTGGTCGTCACCCATAGCCCCCAGGTCGCCGCCAGGGCGCGCCATCACTGGTGCGTGCGCAAGGTGCCGGACGCCGGCCAGGTCGCGACGAGGGTCGGCCGGATCTCCGACGAGGCGCGCCGCGAGGAGATCGCGCGCATGCTGTCCGGCGCCGAGATCACCGAGGAGGCCCGCGCCGCGGCCGACCGGCTCATGGGGGCGGCCTAGAAGGTGGCCGCCGACGTTGCGACCAAGGCGCCCGAGGCCCTCTCGGCCGAGGAGGCGGCGACAGAGCTGGCGCGGCTTGCCGGCGACATCGCGCATCACGACCGCCTCTACCATCAGAAAGACCAGCCGGAGATCTCCGACGCCGCCTACGACGCGCTCCGTCAGCGCAACGACGCGATCGAGGCGCGTTTTCCCGAGCTCGTGCGGCCGGACAGCCCCTCGCGGCGGGTCGGCGCGGCGCCGGCCGAGGGCTTCGGCAAGGTCCGGCACCGCCTGCCCATGCTGTCGCTCGGCAACGCCTTCGACCGCGAGGAGGTCGCGGAGTTCTTCTCCCGGATCCGCCGCTTCATGGGTCTCGACCCCGACGAACCCATAGAGATCGTCGCCGAGCCCAAGATCGACGGGCTGTCGATCTCGCTGCGTTACGAAGGCGGCCGCTTCGTGCAGGCCGCGACCCGCGGCGACGGCACCGAGGGCGAGGACGTCACGGCCAACGTCGAAACGCTTGGCGACCTGCCGAAGACGCTCTCGGGCGAGGCGCCCGCGGTGCTCGAGGTGCGCGGCGAGATCTTCCTGCGGCATGACGACTTCGCAGCGCTCAATCGCCAGCAGGAGGCGAGCGGCGGCAAGATCTTCGCCAACCCGCGCAACGCCGCGGCCGGGTCGCTGCGCCAGCTCAACGTCGAGGTCACCGCGTCGCGGCCCCTGAAGCTCTTCGCCTATGCCCTCGGCGAGGTCAGCGACGTGGTGGCGGCGAGCCACTGGGACCTGCTGCAGCGCCTCCGGGCCTGGGGCTTCCCGACCAATCCCGAGGCCACGGTCTGTGCCGACCTCGACGCCGTCATGGCGTTCTACGGCGAGCTGCTCGGCAGGCGGGTCGACCTGCCCTACGACATCGACGGCATCGTCTACAAGGTGAACCGCTTCGACTGGCAGGAGCGCCTCGGCTTCGTCAGCCGGGCGCCGCGCTGGGCGATCGCCCACAAGTTCCCCGCCGAGCAGGCCGAGACCCGGCTGAACGAGATCACCATCCAGGTCGGCCGCACGGGCGCCCTCACCCCGGTCGCCAACCTGGAGCCGATCACGGTCGGCGGCGTCGTGGTCAGCCGCGCGACACTGCACAACGAGGACGAGATCGAGCGCAAGGACATCCGCGAAGGCGACCGGGTGATCATCCAGCGGGCCGGCGACGTGATTCCCCAGGTCGTCTCGGTGGTGCTGGGGAAGCGGCCGAACGCCAGCAAGCCTTACGACTTTCCCAGCGTCTGCCCCTGCCCGCTCCGGACGCCGACCCACCGCGAAGAAGGCGAGGCTGTGCGGCGCTGTACCGGCGAGCTGGCCTGCCCCCATCAGAAGGCCGAGCACCTGAAGCACTTCGTCAGCCGCGACGCCTTCGACATCGAGGGCCTGGGCGGCAAGCACGTCGAGGCCTTCCTGGCCGAAGGCCTGGTTGCCACGCCGGCCGACATCTTCCGCCTCCATGAGAAGGCGGCAGACCTGGCCGAGCGCGAGGGCTGGGGCGAGCAGTCGGTGCAGAACCTTCTGCGCGCCGTCGAGGCGCGGCGGACGATCAGCCTGGAGCGCTTCATCTACGCGCTTGGGATCCGCCAGGTCGGCCAGTCGACGGCCAAGCTGCTGGCCCGCAACTACGGCGGCGTAGAGGCCTTCCGCGCCGCCATGACCGAGGCCGCTGATCCCGAGGCGGCCGCCTATGGCGACCTGATCAACATCGATCAGATCGGCCCCTCCGTTGCCGCCGACCTGATCGCCTTCTTCGACGAGCCGCACAACCTCGCCGCCTTGGAGGACCTGACCGGACAGCTGACCGAGATCACCGCGCCAGAGACCCGCGATACCGGAGACTCGCCGATCGCCGGCAAGACCCTGGTGTTCACCGGGACCTTGAGCGCCATGGGGCGCAGCGAGGCCAAGGCCAAGGCCGAGTCGCTGGGCGCCAAGGTGGCCGGATCGGTCTCGCGCAAGACCGACTTCGTCGTGGTCGGCGCGGACGCCGGCTCCAAGGCGCGCAAGGCCGAGGAGCTGGGCGTGGCCGTGCTGAGCGAGCAAGAATGGCTGGAACTCGCCGGAGCAGGCTCGTGACGGGAGGCGCCACCGTGGGTCTCGCCGATGTCGGTCTCGCCGACATCGAGGCGGCGCGGGAGCGGATCGCCGGCCGGGTCCGGCGCACGCCCCAGATAGCGGCGGCGCCGCTCCTGAACCCGCCGCCCATGGACGCGCTGCTGCTCAAGCTGGAATGCCTCCAGGTCACCGGCTCGTTCAAGGCGCGCGGCGCCACCAATAAGCTGCTGAGCCTGGACCGCGGTCAGGTGTCGCGCGGCATCGTCACCGCGTCCGGCGGCAACCACGGCCTGGCCGTGGCCTATGCCGCCCGCCAGGCCGCGACCCGCGCGGTGATCTTCCTGCCCGAGAACAGCCCGCCGGAGAAGGCCCGGAAGCTGGAGGCCTGGGGCGCGGAGGTCAGGATCGAGGGCGCGGTCTGGGACGATTCCAACCGGGGCGCGCTGGCCCTGGCCGAAGACGAGGGTCTCGCCTACTTCCATCCCTTCGCCGATCCCGCCGTGATCGCCGGCCAGGGCACGGCGGGCCTGGAGATGCTGGACGACGCCCCCGAGCTCGACACGGTCCTGGTCTCGATCGGCGGCGGCGGCCTGATCTCGGGCGTCGCGACCGCGCTCAAGGCCTTGAAGCCGGAGATCGAGGTCATCGGCATCGAGCCCGAGGGCGCGCCGACCCTGACCGAGAGCCTGGCCGCCGGCGAGCCGGTCACGCTGCCCAGTGTGACCACGGCGGCCGGCACCCTGGCGCCCCGGCGCAGCGAGGCGATCAACCTGGCGATCATCAGCCGCAACGTCGACCGCATCGTGCTGGTCAGCGACGCGGAGATGCGCGAGGCGGCCCGCTGGCTCTGGTTCGAGCTGGGCGTGGCGGCCGAGCTCTCCGGCGCCGCCGCGCTGGCCGCCCTCCTCACCGGCCGGGCCGGCGATCTCTCGACGCGCAAGGTGGCCGCGCTGATCTGCGGCGCCGGCACCGACGGGCTTTAGAAGGCTGCCAACGAAGCACTTCGTCGGGACCATCACGCTTCGATGAGCTCAGGGTGAGGGCGAGGTGCTTCAAGCACTCACCCTCATCCTGAGCATGTCGAAGGATGACCGGGATCAAGAACTCCGAAGGTTTTCGGCTGACTCGAAACGGAGAGGCTATTAGCTACCAGCCGACGCGCCGGACGCCTTCGATCGACAGCGCCTCGCCGTCGTCGAACGCGAGGACGCCAAGGGAGTCCTCGGAGAGCACGACGTGCTTGCGGGTGACGTCGACGACCCGTCCCCGGGTGAGCCGGATCGTCCAGCCGATCGATTCACCCAGACGAAGCTCCGTCTCCAGGGGGCCCGCGCCGCCCAGCCGGTCCAACTTCGCCAGTTTCTTGGAACTCGGTCGTCGCATGGTTCCCCGTCCATCGCCGTGCCACCGGCTTCTGGTCCGCCCGGCTGCTGTCGCCGGGTCTCTCGCGTCGTGGTCCGGAAGCTATCGTCAATACACTAATATTTTTCTGCGAATTATACCTAAAAGGTTCGCGTAGTAAATTTACCTTAACCGAAATTAACTGTAGCGGCCGCCGGCGACCCCGGCACCGTCCGGCGGGGTGTGCCTCCTGTCGCGTTCTGCTGTCGGCATCCCCCGCCCGCCTGGAGCAGATCCGGGTTTGACGGAATCGCCAGAGGCGATCCGACAAACCCGGTGAATCTGCTCTAACGAGTTGATATAGAGCGGTTTCCCATGTCTTTGCCGGAACCGCGAAACGTCTCCGTCAAAACATGATCCGCCTAGATCGGCTGGGTCACAACCTTCAGCCAGGCCGCCGTGGCCTCGTCGAGGAGCGGGGTCAGGGTCTCGCGGACCCGGGCGTGGTAGGCGTCGAGCCAGGCCCGCTCCTCCTCGCTGAGGAGCTCCGGCGCGATCAGCGCCCGGTCGATCGGGGCCAGCGTCAGAGTCTCGAAGGCGTAGAGCGGCCGCTCGCCCTCGAAACCGCCCTCGGGTTCGCTCTCGACCACCACGACAAGGTTCTCGATCCGGATGCCGTAGGCGCCGGTCTTGTAGTAGCCGGGCTCGTTGGAGACGATCATGCCCGGCTCCAGCGCGACGCCGTTGGCCACCTTGGAGATCCGCTGCGGCCCCTCGTGAACGCCCAGATAGCTGCCGACGCCGTGGCCCGTGCCGTGGTCGTAGTCGAGCCCGGCGCGCCACAGCGCGGCGCGGGCCAAGGGGTCGAGCTGGCTGCCCGTCGTGCCCTTGGGGAAGCGCACCGTGGCCAGGGCGATGTGGCCCTTGAGCACGCGGCTGAAGCGGTCGCGCATCTCCGCGCTCGGCGCCCCGATCGCCACGGTCCGGGTCACGTCGGTGGTGCCGTCGCGGTACTGGCCGCCGGAATCGACCAGAAAGAGCGAGCCCGCCTCCAGGCGCCGCTCGGTCTCGGCGCTGGCCCGGTAGTGCACGATGGCGCCGTTGGCGCCGGCGCCGGAAATGGTGTCGAAGGACGGGCCGCGGTAGCCCTGGTCCCCCTGCCGAAAGGCCGCGAGCCGGGCCGAGGCCTCGAGCTCGCCGACCGGCTCGCCGGCCTCGGCGCGGGGCCGGGCCTCGCCGTCGAGCCAGGCGAGGAAGCGGGTCAGCGCCGCCCCGTCCCGGCGGTGCGCCGCCCGGGTCCCAGCCAGCTCGCTCTCGTTCTTGCGCGCCTTGGGCAGCTGGCAGGGGTCCGCGCCCTCGGTCACGGCGGCGCCCGCGGACTCCAGGCGCTGGAGGATCCAGGCCGGCGCCGAGCCGGCATCGGCCAGCACCGGCCGGCCCGCCGCCCCGGCGCGGTCCAGTGCCGGCCCAAGCTCGGCCGGCGGCAGGATCTCGACGCCGTTGCCGAGGTGCCGCTCGAGACCCGGGGCGGGCTTGCGCGGGTCGATGAACCACTTGAGCGTGCCGTCCTCGGCCAGGATCGCGAAGGATAGCGGCAGGGGCGTCGAGGCGACGTCGCCGCCGCGCACGTTGAGCAGCCAGGCGATGGAGTCCGGCAGGGTCAGCACGGCCGCCGCAAGGCCCTGCTTTTTCAGGCTTTCCGCCAACTCCTGGCGCTTCTCGGCCGAGCTCCGGCCGGCAAACGCCGCGTCGTGGGCCACGACCGGCGCCACCGGCGGCGGCGGCTGGTCGGTCCAGAGCGCGTCGATCGGGTTGTCGGCCACGGCGACCAGGGCGCCGCCGGCCTTCTCGGCGGCCTTGCCCAGCGTCTCGACCTGCTTCCGCGTATGCAACCAGGGATCGTAGCCGAGCTTTCCATCTTTCGGCAGATTGGCTTCGATCCAGGCGGCCGGCGGCTCTTCGGTGACATGTTGCGGCGCAAAAAGCGCCGTGTCCACCTGGTCCCGCACCTGCAGAGTGTAGCGCCCGTCGACGAAGATCGCCGCCTTGTCGCCCAGCACCAGCGCGATGCCGGCCGAGCCGTTGAAGCCGGTGAGCCAGGTCAGGCGCTGGGCCCGGCCGGGCAGGTTCTCGCCCTGGTGCTCGTCGGCGTGGGGCACGGCGAAGCCGGCCAGCCCGCGACGCTTCAGCTCGGCGCGCAGGGCCGCCAGGCGCGCCCCCGCATCGGGCAGCGCCGTTTCCGGGCGCGACGCGCCCATCTGCGCCTTGAGCGCCACGAGCTGGTTCCGCAGCGGATCGCCCGGATCCGGCGCCACCAGATCGACCCAGGCGTCGGGGTCGCGGTCCTCTGGCGCGGCCAGCACCCCCGCCACCAGGCTCCGGACCGCTTCGGGGTCGTAGCGGCTCCCCGCCTCCGTCAGGAGGCGTCCCAGCGCCTCGTCGCCCTGATAGGGCCCGCGGGCGGCGGTATCGTCGGGTGCGGCCATGGCTGATCTCGCTTCGGGAGGCTTGTGACCGAGAAGCTAGGGGGTCCCCGGCACCCTGGCAAGGGCACCCGCCCGCGCGATGGCCGGCTCCAGGGCCAGGCCCATGATCACCCCCGGGACAACCCTTGTGGCGAGCTCTGTGATACGGGCAGTCCGGGGGTCCGCAGCTATGCCGGAAACGCATTGCTGCATCGCAATAACTCCGTTCCGTTCTTGAGATCCTCGTAACTACTTTACGCGTAGACCATTGCAACCATTACGGTTAGATCGGTCCCGCGACCGCAGTGGCCCGGGCCCCCGCGTCACGAAGGAAAGGAAAGAAAGATGACCCGTTTGACCGAACGCGAACGCTCCATGATCCAGCGCGCCAAGCGGCAGAGTTGGGAGCGCGCGGCCGACCCGCAGGAGTTCCAGCGGCTGGTCAGCCAGGCGCGCGCGGCCCAGGGCGCCGCAATCCGCGCGGCACTCAGCGGCGGCTTCAGCCGGCTGGCCCGCTATAGCGGCCTCGCCGACCTCGCCTATCTCGTCAAGACCGGCGTGATCGACCGGCTGCGCCGGGCGAGCTGCTACCGGCGGACGCTCGACGAGCTGCGCCACCTCGACCCGCACCGGCTGAGCGACATCGGCATGACCCACGACGACGTCGAGCGTTATGCCTGGCAGGCCGCCATGATGCAGTACCCCAAATCCCAGTCGGCGCCCTGGTTGCTGACCAGGATCCGCTTCCACTTCCGCCGCCAGGCGCTGATCCATCAGCTCGCCAGGCTTGACGACCGCGCCCTGCGCGACATCGGGATCGAGCGCAGCAACATCGTCGCCACCGTGGATCGGATGCTGGCCGACAAGGCGCCCGCCGAGGCGGCCCCCGCCCCCGCGGCGGCCCTTCCCACGGTGCTTCGTCCGGGCGCCGTCGAGGTGCTGACGGAGGCCGCGGCCGAGCGGAGCGGCTACGACCTGTTCAACCTGGATACGGCGCGCCGCGCCGCCTAGAGCGGATCATGTTTAGGTGGAACCACTTCGTGGTTTCCAGTTAAACGTCTGAATCCGCTCTACATCATAGGTTTAGAGCAGATTCACCGGGTTGATGGATCGCCCGTGGCGATTCCATCAAACCCGGATCTGCTCTAGGACAAGACCCGATCGAGGGATCGCCCCAGGCGATCCCTCGATCGGGCTTCCATTAGAGCGACTTCGCTCTTCCCGAGTTCTCACGTCGCCTGCCACTTTTTGCGGCGGCCCCTACCACGGGGCCGCCGTTTTTCTGTTAGGATCGGCAAAGCGACGATTAGATCGCAGACGTCAGACAGGACGACCGGGGAGATGACCATGAGTAACGACGACACCTTCAAGCAACTGGCCGGTCTTGCGGACGGCCTCGTCAAGGGACGGGTTTCGCGCCGCGAGTTCATCGGCCGGGCCATGGCGCTCGGCTTGAGCGCGGCCGCGGCCGCCAGCCTCGCCGGCAGCGCCGTGATGGCCGCCGGCCCGAAAAAGGGCGGCCGCCTGCGGGTCGGCCTCGCGGAGGGCGCCACCACGGATTCGCTCGATCCGCAGACCTACACCGACATCTACATGATTTCGCTCGGCTTCGGGACGCACAACACGCTGACCGAGATCAACCCGGAAGGCGAGCTGGTCGGCGACGTGGTGGAGTCCTGGGACGCCTCCGACGACGCCACGCAGTGGACCTTCAAGCTGCGCAAGGGGATCGAGTTCTCCAACGGCAAGACCATGACCGCCGAGGACGTGATCGTCTCGCTCAACCATCACCGCGGCGAGGACTCCAAGTCGGCCGCCAAGTCCAATGTCGACCCGATCGACGACATCAAGGCGGACGGCGCCGACACCGTGGTCTTCACCCTGAAGAGCGCCAACGCCGACTTCCCCTTCCTGATGGCCGACTATCACCTGCTGATCATGCCGGCGGTCGACGGCAAGGCGGACTGGAAGAACTACGTCGGGACCGGCGGCTACGTGCTGGACAACCACGAGGCCGGCGTGCGCTCCACCATGAAGCGCAACCCGAACTACTGGAAGGCCGACCGGGCGCACTTCGACGAGGTCGAGCTGCTGGTCATCGCCGACGTGGCGGCGCGCCAAAACGGCGTGGTGACAGACGAGGTCGACGTGATCAGCCGCTGCGACCTCAAGACGGTCCATCTGCTGAAGCGCCGGCCCGGCGTCCGGGTCGAGGAGGAGACCGGGTTCCTGCACTACACGGCGCCGATGAACACAACGGTCGCGCCGTTCGACAACAACGACGTCCGCCTCGCCCTGAAGCACGCGGTCGACCGCCAGCAGTTGCTGGACCGCATCCTCAAGGGGCACGGCACCCTGGGCAACGACCACCCGATCGCCCCGTCCGTGCCGTTCCACGCCGAGCTCGAGCAGCGCAGCTACGACCCCGACAAGGCCAAGTTCCACCTCAAGCAGGCCGGTCTGGACAGCCTGAAGGTGCAGATCTCGGCCGCCGACGCGGCCTTCGCCGGGGCGGTCGACGCCGCCGTGCTGTTGCGAGAGCACGCGGCGCCGGCGGGCATCGAGATCGACGTCGCGCGCGAGCCGAACGACGGCTACTGGTCGAACGTCTGGATGAAGAAGCCCTGGTGCATGTGCTACTGGGGCGGCCGCCCGACCCAGGACTGGATGTTCTCCCAGGCCTACGCCGAGGGGGCGAACTGGAACGACACCTACTGGAGCCACGAGCGCTTCAACATGCTGCTCAAGGCCGGCCGCGGCGAGCTCGACGCGGCCAAGCGCAGCGAGATCTACCGCGAGATGCAGCAGATCGTGCGCGACGAGGGCGGCGTCGTGGTCTGGGCATTCGCCAACTACGTCTACGCCATGCGCGACAAGGTCCAGCACGGGCCCAAGGTGGCGGCGAACTGGGAGCTTGACGGCGGCCGCTACGTCGAGCGCTGGTGGATGAGCTGAGCTTGCGGACGTGGTCCGCAGTGAGGAGACCCACTGCGGACCACCTCGCCGTCCGGCACTAGATGATCATGGACAGGTGGGAACAGGCGACCATCGCGGCCATGAACAGGCCGAGGGCCGCCCAGGACGCCAGGACATCGCGGCGCGTCGCCCGATGTGCGTTGGCGTAATCTTCGTACTCCATAACAAAACACTCCATCGCGTAACTGGCGTTTGGCGGCCTGATCGCACGAGAAGCGAAGGTATTGCTGTGGCAATACACACAATCTTCCAATTTTATTTGAAGTTTCCACCAGTGATATTTTGGCGGGACGGATGAGAACTATCACAAGTTTTATTACAGTAGCTAAGGTTCACAGACCCCAGAGCATCGCCCCAGCGCTGCTGATCCGACGCTGAAACAGCGACGGCCTCCCGGCGGTAACCGGGAGGCCGCGCATTTCTGGATCCTTTCGGGGTCAGAGTTGGTTGCAGGCAAAGCGCATGCCGGCAAACACGAACGTCTCGAAGTTCGCGGCTTTGAGCGTGACGCCCCGCACGTTGAACTTGATCTTGTTGGCGATGCAGTCGGCCGAGATACGCCCGCCCGCATCATGGAACGCGCTCTTCGAGAAGCCGAATGCGAGCTCGTCCCTGACCCCGGCACCACCATCCATGTGGGCGTGGCCGTAGCCGAAGACGCGGTCGTTGCCGCCACCCGTCCTGATCCGAATTCCGCCACCGAAGCTGTTGACGTCGACGATCGTGACATCGACGTCGGTCACGATCGAGTCGTTCGCGGGGCCGGTGTCGATAGTGCCGCGGCCGCCGATATCGAAGGCCGCGCCACCCGGGCTGGTGGTCGCCTTGGCGGTGATCTCGTCCGCACCCCCCTGCGTCTTGAGCACGCTCCTGTCCGCCACGAAGATGCCGAACGCACTGACCGCTCCGATGCCGCCGACGTCCTGGGCGTCGGCGGTGCCGTCGATGACGTCACCGTCGCTGCCGGTAAGGAGAATGCCTGCCTCCTGGGGAAGGCGGGCATTGCCCGAGACGCCGACACCGATTCCGATCGCATCGGCGCTCGCCTTGGTCCTGGCAGGGCTCAGTCCGACAAAAGGCGGAGTCCTGTCCAGAACGGCCTGGGCATCGCCCCTCAAGACATCTGCACCAGGGCCGGCGTTGGCGTTGGTGAACAGCAGACCGAAGGCATCGACGTCGTTTCCGCCCGTGGACCTGGCGATACCGTCCAGCGTGTCGGCGCCGGCGCCGGTATCGATCAGGCCATCGTCCTTGTCGGCATCGAAATCGGGATCCTGCTCGCTGACACCGTTGAAGGCATCGGCGGTGACCTGCGTGACCCCGAAGGCGAAGGTTCCCAGGTTACCGCCCTTCGACAGGGCCCTGGCGCCGGCGCTCATCACCTCATCCGTGACCTCGTCACGGCTGCCCACGCGGATCGTGTCATCGCCGTCACCGAGGAAAAGATCGCCCTCGTCGATCTGCTCGGTCTGGAAGCCCGCCGCCTGCGTGATGTTGCGAGGATCGAGCGCCACGGCACGGGTGTCGCCGAACGCGTCGGAGATCGCGAGCGCGGTCAGGTCGAAGAAGTCATTGCCGCCACCCGCATCGAACAACTCGCGGCTCTCGATACCCTCGGCGATGGTCAGGACGCCATTGCCGGAGGCCGTCGCGCTGGCCTTGACCGAGTCATTGCCGTTTCCTCCTTCACAGACGTACTTGCCTACGCCCGCGTCGAATACGGCGTCGTCGAGGCAGACCTTGTTGCGGTTTTCCCAGCCGTCGGCGATCCCTTCCGGCTGCTCGCCGGCGAGAGCGGGATCGTTGAATGGCAGCTGACGCAGATGAACCGATCTCGAGGTCAGGTCGAAGCTATCGTCGCCGTCGCCGGCCACGAAGACGCCCCGGTTTCCCAGACCGTCGGCGGCCGCCAGGTCATCGACGGCGCTGGCGAAGATGTTGCTGGTGAAGCGGTCGTTGCCCGGGCCCATGTCGAACAGGGTCGCGTCGTTCACTTCCAACCCCAGACCCGTGATGATCCCGACGCTGCTGTTGTCCAGGGCATCCGCCAGGCCCTTGGCGCGGCTGATGGTCGACGTGACCGTGACCGTGGAGTTGACGGCGTCGTTGCCGTTACCGAGCAGAATGGTGCCGGCGTTCTCGATCCCGTCGCCGATGACCTCCAGGTCATCGTCTTCATCCAGGTTGGTCTCGCCGGATACGTTGAGGATGACGTTGGCATTGAGCTGGTCACCACCCGAACCCGTGTCCAGCGTACCGGTCGTGAGCTCGAAGGGATCGACGTTGATTGGCGGGCTTCCGTACATCCAGAAGACCTCGGCCTCCGTGGGGCCGTCGACCACGATACCGTTGGCCCCGGCGAAGAAGATTCCCTGATCCCCTTGGCCGGTGACGGTGACGCTGGCCGACCCGCTGACGACGTCGGCGCCGCCGCCCGTCTCCATGAGGCCGATCTCCGCCGGAATCAGCGGGGGTTCGCTGCCACCGCCGGAGATCGTGTCGTCGTCGACATCCGATTGCCCGACGGAGACGCCGCGCGCCTCGGTGGTCGTCTCGCCCGTCGACGTGGCCGTGCCGATAACCCGGTCGCGGCCACCTCGCGTGAAGACCTCGCCGGTCAGGAAGCCGTAGGCGCCGACGTCGTCCCGACCGTTGGCCACTGCCCTGCCGTCGATGACGTCGCCGCCGCCGCCGGTGTCAATCGTGGCGACGCCCGCCGCGGGGTTCTGCCGGTTGATGTTGGTAATGCCGAAAGACAGGGCGCCGCCCCCTCGACCATGGGCCTGGGCGGTGCCCGAGCCACTGATCCGATCGTCGCCGGCACCTGTGTCGATCGCACCCGCCGACACTTCTTCGTTCACGATGCCGGCGGCCTCGGCAGAGCTGGAACCATTGGCGACGGCATCGCCTTGAACGCTGTCGTTGTTGTCGCCCGTCACGATGTTTCCCGGATTGACAATGCCGCTGTCGCTGGCATTGACGTTCATATCGCTGCTGCCATTGGAAACGACGACGTCGACCCCGCCGGCAAGAGCCGGGGAAGCCGAGAGGCAAACCAGGATGGCGAGGAGGCAGGTCGACCGCCCCTCGCAATCCCGTCCGCCGGTTCGCGTCAGACCACGCATGTCAGAATCTCCTATGGCATTGTAAGAACACTTACGTGATCGGGAATGTACTAAAACGTATGAATTACTCGCGTGTTATATTTGTGGTACGCAAGATAAAGTTGTGTAATAATCAAAATTATATGAGAATTATTTAGACGTTTTAGAATAATTAGAGTCGCCAATACAAAAATACTTTTGGCGTTATATTTCGGAGAGTTCTGGGTATCCGGGGGCGACCCGGTGAGTTCGCTCTACCGCCGAAGCACCAGGGTCGTCCAACCGCCCAGCTCGATCCTGCCCGCAAGACGCAGGCCCTGGGCCCGGTGCGCGGCCAGCACCGATACTTGCTGTCGGCTGAGCAGGCCGGAGAGCACCGCGACCCCGCCCGGCGCCAGGTGGCGAGCCAGCTCGGGCGCCATGGCCGCGAGCGGTCCGGCCAGGATGTTGGCAACGATCAGGTCGTAGGGGCCGCGGCGCGCGACCTCGGGCCCGCGGTAGCCCTCGCCCAGGCGCGCCCGAACCAGCGGCCGGACCCGGTTGAGGCCGGCGTTTTCGCGGGTCACGGCGACGGCCTGGCGGTCGTTGTCGACGGCCAGGACGGGCCGGCGCCAGAGACGCGCCATGGCGATCGCCAGGAGGCCGGAGCCGCAGCCCATGTCGAGCGGCCGGTGGACCGCCCGCTTCCTGGCCAGGGCGCTCAGGGCCAGAAGGCAGCCCCGCGTCGACTCGTGGCGTCCCGTGCCGAAGGCCGTGGCGGCGTCGATCAGGATCGGGACCCGGCCGGCCGCCGGGACATCGGTCACGTGGGAGCCGTGGACGAAGAAACGGCCGACCGCGATGGGCGGCAGGGCCTTGTGGCTCTCGGCGACCCAGTCGACCTCGGGCAGGGGCGCGCTGTCGAAGAGCGGGGTCTCGAGTCCCGCCGCCGCGGCCGCGGCGGCCAGGCAGGCGGTCACCGCGCCGCGGTCAGGTGCGCCCTCCAGGTAGAGCCGCAGCGCCGCCGCAGCGCCCTTCTCGTCGACCACCAGCGCGCCGCCGAGGGTCTCCAGCGCCGCCTCGAAGAGCGGGAGCGCCGGGCGCGGCACCTCGAGGGACAGGACCCAGGCGGTCAAGCGCGTCAGCCCGCCTGGTCTTCGGGCACGACGAAGCCGGCCATGACCTTCTTCTCGCCCGCCTTGTCGAAGGCGATGGTCAGGCGCTCGCCCTCGACCCGCCCAACCGTGCCGTAGCCGAACTTCCGGTGAAACACCCGGTCGCCCGCACCGTAGCCGCCCGGCGCATCGGTCTCGACCAGGGTCGGGGTCAGCTCGATGAAGCGGCTGGCCTGTCCGGCCCGCTCCCGGGCGCGCGCCATGCCCGGCGTCAGCCGGCTCGAGCCCCACTCTCCGGCGGCCGGTTCGGCGAAGCCGCCGCGCGGCGCGCTGTACATGCCGGGTTCGATCTCGCGCTCGATCATGTCCTCGGGCAGTTCGTCGATGAAGCGGGACTGATAGTTGTCCGACCAGGTGCCGTGGATGCGCCGGCTGTCGGCGGTGGAGATGACGACCCGCTTGCGCGCCCGGGTCAGGCCGACATAGGCCAGCCGCCGCTCTTCCTCCAGGCCACCGACGCCGCCCTGGTCGAGCGCCCTCTGGTTCGGGAAGATCCCCTCTTCCCAGCCGGGCAGGAACACCGTGTCGAACTCCAGGCCCTTGGCGGCGTGCAGGGTCATCAGGGTGACCTGGTCCTGGTCGCGGTTGTCGATCGCCTCCATCACCAGGCTGACGTGCTCGAGGAATCCGGCCAGGCTGTCGAACTCCGCCAGGGCGGCCATCAGCTCCTTGAGGTTGTCGAGCCGGCCCGGCGCCTCGGCCGACTTGTCATCGCGCCACATCTGCACGTAGCCGGATTCCTCGAGAACCGTCTCGGCCAGCTCGACGTGGTCGCCGTCCTGGGCCTGCTGGCGCCAGCGGGCGAAATCGAGCAGCAGGTCGGTCAGGGCGCGGCGCGCGGCGGGCCGCAGCTCGTCGGTTTCGACCAGCTCTCCCGCGGCGCGCAGCAGCGGCAGCTCCTGGGCCCGGGCGTGGCGGTGCAGCAGGCGCAGGGTGGCGTCGCCGAGGCCGCGCTTGGGCTTGTTGAGGATCCGCTCGAAGGCGAGGTCGTGGTCGGGCTGCTGCACCACGCGCAGGTAGGAGAGCGCGTCGCGGATCTCCATGCGCTCGTAGAAGCGCGGGCCCCCAACCACCCGGTAAGGCAGGCCGAGGGTAATGAAGCGCTCCTCGAACTCGCGGGTCTGGGCGCCGGCGCGGACCAGGATGGCGATCTCGGACAGCGCGTGGCCCTTGCGTTGCAGCGCCTCTATCTCCTCGCCGACGAAGCGGGCCTCGGCCTCGCCGTCGTAGACGCGACGCCAGCGCAACAGCTCGGATTGGCCGCCGCCCTCCTCGGTGAAGAGCGTCTTGCCGAGGCGGCCCTTGTTGTGGGCAATCAGACCCGAGGCCGCCGCCAGGATCGGGCTGGTCGAGCGGTAGTTGCGCTCCAGCCGCACCACCTTGGCCTCGGGCATGTCGCTCTCGAAGCGCAGGATGTTGCCGACCTCGGCGCCGCGCCATCCGTAGATCGACTGGTCGTCGTCGCCGACGCAACAGAGGTTGCGGTGGCCCTGGGCGAGCAGCCGGAGCCAGAGATACTGGGCGACGTTGGTGTCCTGGTACTCGTCGACCAGGATGTAGCGGAAGCGCCGGTGCGCCTCCTCGAGCACTTCGGGGTGGTCCTGGAGTAGGGTCACGCTGTGCAGCAGCAGATCGCCGAAGTCGCAGGCGTTCAGGATCTTCAGGCGATCCTGGTAGGCGCGGTAGATCTCGATCAGGCGGCCGCCGGCCAGCTCGCCGGCGGCCTGGCCGCGCTGGCCCGCCGGCACCTTGTCAGGGGTCAGCGCCCGGTCCTTCCAGCGCTCGATCACCGCCAGCACGGCGCGCGCCGGCGACTTCTTGGTATCGATCTCCTCGGCCTCGAGCAGCTGCTTGATCAGGCGCAGCTGGTCGTCGGTGTCGAGGATCGTGAAGTCGGGGCGAAGACCGACCAGCTCCGCGTGGCGCCGCAGCATGCGCGCGGCCAGCGAGTGGAAGGTGCCGAGCCACCAGCCCTCGACCGGGCGGCCGATCAGGGCGGCGACCCGCTGCTTCATCTCTGAGGCGGCCTTGTTGGTGAAGGTGACCGCGAGGATCTGGCCCGGCGACGCCTTGCCGGTGATCAGGAGATGCGCCAGGCGCGTGGTCAGGACGCGGGTCTTGCCGGTCCCGGCGCCGGCCAGAACCAGCACCGGCCCGTCGAGCGCCAGCACGGCCTCGCGCTGCGCCTCGTTGAGCGCGGCGAGATAGGGATAGCGCAGGTCTTCGCTTTGGACGTCGAGGCTTTCCGCCATGGCTCCTTATACCAGAGGCGCCCGATTACCAAAGACCCGCCTTGCGCCCCGCGGTCTAGACGCCGAACTGGCCGATGATGACGCCCTGGATCAGCAGAACGCCGAGCCAGAAGCCGCCGTCGATCACGGTCAGCATGCGCCGCGCGCCCTGAAAGGTGTGGTTGACCGCCATGGTGGTGAGCACGAACCCGACCCAGACGAAACCGGCGGTAATCACCCCGTTCCTCATCGTGACCTGACCCTCACCGAGATGACCCAGCGTCCCGGCCAGGACCCAGGCCATGACCAGCTGCGCCACCGCGGCGATGACGAACGACAGCGCTGAGGTGGCGCCCTCCCGGACCTCCGCCTCCGTCTTGCCGAGCGCCGCCATCCAGGCCTTGCCCAGCACCGTGTAGTAGACCGCGCCGAAGGCGAAACTGGCGACCGCCGCGACCAGAATCGCCAGATAGTTCATGCCCGCGAAAACCATCCTTCTCCTCCCGCATGGGTCTCACGCCTTCTCTTCGATCCTGTCCGATCGGAGCGGACCGCAAAAGAGCGCCCGTCGGTATCTGACACTTGACCCGGCGGAACGGGCCATTCTCTAGTAACGCCATGACCCGCTCCATCGAAGAAATCTCCCTGCCCGGTTCGACGCCCGGGACCGCGCGCCGGGTGATGCTGCGGCGCTACGGCGCGGCCGGCGCGCGCCCCAGGGCCTACCTGCAGGCCTCGGTCCACGCCGACGAGACCCCGGCCCTTCTTGTCGCGCACCACCTCGCCCGCCTGCTCGACGCGGCCGCAGCGGCGGGAGAGATCACGGGCGAGATCGTGCTGGTGCCCTACGCCAACCCGCTCGGCCTCGGCAACGTCGTCAACGCCTACCACCTGGGCCGCTACGAGCTGGGCGGCGCCGGCAATTTCAACCGCAACTGGCCGGACCTGCTGGCGCCCGTCGCCGACAAGGTGGCGGGAAAGCTGACGGACAACGGCGAGGCGAACGTCGCCCTGATCCGCGCGGCCATGGCCGAGGTCGTCGCGGCCCTGCCGGCGGCCAGTGAGATCCAGGGCCTGCGCCGAGTCCTCGCGCGCGAGGCCTGCCAGTCGGACCTGGTGCTCGACCTGCACTGCGACGACGATGCGCTCATGCACCTCTTCATCATCCCGGCGCTCTGGCCGGCGGCGGCCGATCTGGCGGCCGAGCTTGAGTGCCGCGCGGTCATGACCTCCGACCCCGCGGGCGGCGATCCCTTCGACGAAGCCTTCTCGTCGGTCTGGACGCGCCTCGCCGAACGCTTTCCGGACCATCCGATACCCCAGGGCTGCTTCTCGGCCACGGTCGAGCTGCGCGGTCAGGCCGACGTCGCCGACGCGCTGGCCGCGGCCGACGCCGCCGCGCTATTCCGCGTCCTTCAACGCCGCGGCGTGATCGCCGGCGACCCGGGACCGATTCCCGCGGCGCTCTGCACCGCGACCCGCCTGGACGCCGCAGACTCGGTCAAGGCGCCGGCGGCCGGCGTGCTCAGCTACACGGCGGCGCTGGGCGACCAGGTCTCGGCGGGTCAGATGATCGCCGAGCTGATCGACCCGGCGGCGGAGGACCCGGCGAAGGGCCGCCAGCCCATCGTCACGCGGGCGAGCGGCCTGCTGCTGTCGCGCCGCCTGCTCAAGTACGTCACGCCCGGCACGACGGTGGCCAAGGTGGTCGGGGACCAGCCGCTCGGCCACCGCGAAGGCGGCTATCTCCTGGAAGACTGAGCGGGCCTTACCGTCTGCTCTCGGGCGCCGCCCGTGCTATGCTGCTTTACCGGCATCGAGAAGGAACGGCCGCCATGCCCGCCTCTGCCAAAGCCCGCCGCTTTCAGAACCCCAGCGCGCTACGCGGGCTCCTCCTACTCGCCGCACTGGTCGCGGTCCTGCTGGCGCTGTCGCCCGCCCGGGCGGATGTGCTCGACGCGGTGGTCGGCGTGCGCGCGACGATCCCCGCCGATGCGCGGACCGCCCCGGTGCTGGGCACCCAGCGCGAGGGCTCCGGCGTGGTGATCGGCGAAGCCGGTCTGGTGCTCACCATCGGCTATCTTATCCTGGAGGCGGAGTCGGCCGAGATCCTCCTGCCGGAAGACCGGGCACTGCCGGCCGAGATCCTGGCCTACGACTACGACACCGGCTTCGGCCTGCTGCGCGCGATCGGCAGCCTGGATGTCGAACCGATCCCGCTGGGCAGCTCGGACGCGCTGGATCCGCAGAGCCGGGTGCTGGTCGCCAGCTTCGCCGACAGCGTCTCGGCCAGCGCGGCCTTCGTCGTCTCGCGCCGCGAGTTCGCCGGCTATTGGGAGTATCTGCTGCCCCAGGCGATCTTCACCACGCCGCCGCACCCCGGCTACGGCGGCGCCAGCCTGATCGGCGAAGACGGCCGGCTGCTTGGCATCGGCTCGCTGCTGGTCGCCGACGCCGCGGAGGACGCCGGCCTGCCCGGCAACATGTTCGTGCCGATCGACGCGCTCAAGCCGATCCTCGCCGAGCTGCTGGAGAAGGGGCGCGCCGCGGCCACGCCCCGACCCTGGCTCGGCGTCTATGCCGAGGAGGCCCACGGCCGGGTCTTCGTCACCCGCGTGGCGCCGGAAGGTCCGGCAGCAGCAGCCGGCCTCGAGGCGGAAGACCTGATACTCGCGGTCAAGGGCGAGCCGGTTGCCGACACCGCGGACTTCTACCGCAAGATCTGGGCGCTCGGCGACGCCGGCGTGAAGGTGCCGCTTACCGTGCTGCGCGGCGCACAGCCGACCGACCTGACCGTCACCTCGGGCGACCGCTACGACTACCTGAAGCTCCAGCACGCCTATTGAAGGCTCACCGGTACTCCGGGTTGGGATAGTCGAAGCGGCAGCCGGCGTCCCAGGCCGAGCGCTGGTTGCCGTGGGCCGGGATGCCGCCGGCGTCCTTGATCATGCGCGCCAGGTGCAGGAGGTTCCAGGCCATGAAGGTCGTGTTGCGGTTGGTGAAGTCGTTCTCCGGCCCACCCGAATCGGGGTCCAGGTAGGAGGGCCCCGGTCCCGCCGGGCCGAGCCAGCCGGAGTCGGCCTGGGGCGGGATCACGTAGCCCAGGTGCTGCAGCGAGTAGAGGATGTTCATCGAGCAGTGCTTGGCGCCGTCCTCGTTGCCGGTGATCAGGCAGCCGCCGACCTTGCCGTAGTAGGCGTACTGGCCTTCGGCGTTGAGAATGTGGGAGTTGGCGTAGAGCCGCTCGATCACCTGGGTGCAGATCGAGGACTTCTCGCCCAGCCAGATCGGCGAGGTGATCACCAGAATGTCGGCCGCCTCGACCTTATTGTAGATCTCCGGCCAGTCGTCCCGCTCCCAGCCGTGCTCTTTCATGTCGGGATAGACGCCGGTCGCGATGGCGTGGTCGACCGGGCGGATGGTTTCGGTCTTGACGCCGTTCTTCTCGAAGATCGCCCGGGCGATGCGGATCAGCCCCTCGGTGTGGGAGAGGCCCGGCGAGCGCTTCAGGGTGCAGTTCAAGAAGAGCGCGTTCAAGTCGGAGTAGTCCCACTTGCTCTCGCTGCACCACTTTTCTTGCTGTTCGTTCAACATCGATTGTTCTCTCCTCTGTTTTCAGCTCTTACGAAAGCGGCCCGCTTGACGCGGCCACCATGCCGCTGCGGGTTGGCAGCTCGGAAACCGGCTTCATCTCCTCGCTGTCGCCCAATCGCTCCGCCAGTCGGCCGTACCAGCGCGCGGCGGGCCCGGCGGTCACGCCGTGCGCCAGTATGCTCAGCGCCACGGTGACGATGATGGTCACCAGAACGGTCTGGACGCCGGGCGAGACGACCTCTTCCAAGACCAGCAGGCCGAACAGCAGCGAGGCCAAGCCGCGCGGCCCGAACCAGGCGAGGAAGAAGATGGTCGGCAGGCGCAGCCGGGCGCCCAGCAGGGAGAGCGCGACCGGGATCATGCGCAGCAGCGTCAGGCTCAGCACGCCGTAGAGCACGATCGCCCAGTCGATGCGGCCCGCGGCTTCGGGCAGGATCGCCGCGCCGAAGATCAGGAAGGTGACCAGGGTCAGGAGCTGGCCTTCCGACTCGGCGAACTCGAAGATGAAGCCGCAGCGCCCGCGCACCTGGTTGCCGAACATCATCCCGGAAACGAAGGCGGCGATGAAGCCGTTGCCGCCGATCAGCTCGGCCCCAGCATAGGCCAGCAGGGCGGTTCCCAGGATGGCCGGCCCCTGGAAGCTCTCGCCCATCCACTCCCGCTCAACCGCCCGGTCGATCAGCTTCGCGCCCAGCACCCCGACGGCCAGGCCGGCGAGCGGGCCGAGCGTAATCTGCATGGCGCCGAACAGGAGCCAGTTCTGCTCGCCCGCCTCGGCATGGGTCGCGCTCGCCATGCAGCCGAAGAACAGCACGACCGGCAGGGCGATGCCGTCGTTCAGACCGCTCTCAACGTTGAGCGCCTGGCGAATACGCGCCGGGACCATAGGGCTGGACACCACCGACTGGCCGAGCGCCGCGTCGGTCGGCGCCAAGATCGCCGCGAGCAGCGCCGCCTCCCAGAAGCCGAGGCCGAGCGGCAGGCCGAGGGCCACGGCCGTACCGGCGGCGATCGTGAGCGGCATGCCGACCAGGAGCATGCGCTGCGGCAGATCGTGATCGCGCCGCAGTTGGCCCAGATCGATCCGGGCCGCGTCGGAGAAGAGAACGAGGATCAGCGTGACCTCGGCGAGGCCGTGAATGAACCCGTGGCCGAGGTCCAGATCGGCCAGCCCGAGCACGGCCTCGCCGATGACCAACCCGAAGGCCGTGAACACCATCGGCGGCGTCAAGATGCTGCTCTCGAGCCGCCGGGAAACCAGCGCAAAGCCGATGAGTCCTGCGGCGACAACCGCGATGGCCTGCCCGTCCATGTTTATGTTTACCCCCTCAGCCAAACATTTACGTACGACATGCCGGCTAGGATCAACTTTTTCCTATAGCATGCGAGATGCGCGCGCCCGACGAACGAATGCAATACAGTGTCAGAGCGGTCCGCGGCGAGCGACGGAACAGATCGATGCACCGCGTCTTCGTTTATGGAACGCTCAAGCGCGGCTTCCCCTATCACCAGACCGGACTCGCCGGGCAGCGCTTCCTGGCGGTCTGCCGCACCCTCGAGGCCTTTCCGCTGGTCATCGCCGGCCCCTGGTTCTCGCCCGTGCTGATCGCCGAGCCGGGAGCGGGACGCCGGGTGTTGGGCGAGCTCTACGCCGTGGACGGCGACGGCCTGGCCCTGCTCGACCGTCTCGAAGGCACGCACCTGCCGGGCGGCTATGAGCGGATCGAAATCGCGGTCAGCATCGCGGGCGCCGAAGATCCGGACCCCGCCTGGACCTACGTCAAGGCGCGCGAAGGCATCGGAGAAGTCCACACGGACTTTCTCGAGGAGTACCGGCACGACCCGCACTACGTCCCGGCGTCGCGCCGCGGCGCCGGCTCGGGCGGTCGAGGAAAAGGCTCATGACGACGAGCCTCTCGGCAAACGGCCCGACGGACCGGCCGCTGCTTCTGGCCTTCGGCGGCCTGCTCGCGCTTGCCGCGGCCATCGGCATCGGGCGCTTCATCTACACCCCCATCCTGCCCTTCATGGCCGAGGCGCTGGCACTCTCCAAGAGCGAGGCCGGCCTGATCGCGTCGGCCAACTTCCTGGGCTATCTGCTGGGCGCGCTGCTCGCCGCGCTGCCCGGAATTCCAGGCTCGCGGCGGGGCTGGCTGCTGGCGGCGCTCGCGGTCAGCGCGCTGACCACGGGCGCCATGGCGCTGACCACCGCGATGCCGGTTTTCCTCCTGCTCCGCCTGGCGGGCGGCATGGCCAGCGCCTTCGTCATGGTCTACGCCTCGGCCCTGGTGCTGGAACGCCTCGCCGCCGGCGGCCGCGGCGGCCTCTCGGCTTTGCACTTCGCCGGCGTCGGCGCGGGCATCGCCGTCTCGGCAGTGGCCGTTACCCTGGTCTCGGCCTTCGGCGGCGGCTGGCCCGAGCAGTGGTGGGCCGGCGCCGGCCTGTC